>JAITSW010000096.1 GCA_031287505.1 Propionibacteriaceae bacterium | reverse complement strand
TATCGGCACCCCGGCGCTCACAACCCGGGGCTTTGGCGCGGCTGAGTTTGACCAAGTCGCCGAGCTGATTGTGAATGTGCTCACGCAAACCCAGCCGACCGCCACCAAGGACGGTTTGCCGGGAAAGGCCAAGTACACGATTGCGGACGGCGTTGCCAACCGGACGAAGGACGCCGCAGCCGAGTTGATGGGCAGCTTCCCGCTTTATCCGGGCTTGGTGCTCTAGCGGCCTAACCGGGCAACTAGCCCAAGGCCTGCTTCACTAGGCTCAGCGTTACTTGCAGCGTTGCTTGGGGACGGTCCTTTGTGACGTTGGGGCAGCGTTGCTTGCGTTACTTGGGGACGGTCCTTTGTGACGTTGGGGGATTCCGGCTGCCATCGCGTTCCTCCGCTTACTTCACTCGCTTACTTCACTTTGCCTTTATCGGCCGCGAAGGTATTGCAAGTGCCGACGGCGGTGGTCTCCTTGCCGAGGTCATACCAGGCTTTGCGGTTTTTCCCGGTGCCGTGGTCTCCGGAATACCCGGCTTCACCGGTCAAAATGTCGTCCCCGAGGGAATAGATCAAATCCGATAAAGCCGCCTTGTCGGAAGGGGTGAGGCCGGTGGCGTTCGAGGCGGAATGAGTGAACAGCCCGGCGAAACAGTCTGCCTGCATTTCCGAACGCCGGGATGAAAGCTGCTCCTGGGCAGCAGTCATGTCGGTTTCGAGCACGGCGGCTCCCAGCAGGATTCCGGTGCGGGCCTGTACCGCATGGCCAAACTCGTGCGCCAAGATGGTCTCGGCGATAAAGGGCTTGGCCCGCAGCTTTTTGGGCAAGTCGCCGGTGAGGGCTTTGGCGTAGTAGATGCGTTGATCGGCGGCGCAATAGAGGGCATTTGCCTCGTCAATCTTGCCGCAGGCCGTGGTGATTGGTTTGGTATACACGGTAACCGGTGGACGGGGCATTTCAAAGGACGCAGCTTGCACCGGCGGGCTCCATACCTGCCAGAGGCAGCCGGCAAGCTTGTTGAACTGAGTTTCCAGCTCTGCTGTCGTCGCTTTGCTGGCGTCTATCAAGCTCACCGGGCAATCGGACAGGGGCGCAACCGATTGGAGATAGAGCGGATTGTCATTCACATACGACTTAGCCTGCCGGATAGTGTCTGGGTAGGGAAGTCCGGGAGCGTCAAAATCCGGGTCTGGGACGCCTGGCACAGCCACTTCCGGGGGAAGCTCGGCGGGGGCGGGCTCAAAAGTCTGGTTATCGCTGACCCATGGCTCGGGAAAATCTCTCTCCCAAGGGTAAACCGTTCCAAACGGGTTTGGATCTTCGAGAAACCCGGCGACGAAGTTGCCAACCGCCGCAAAAACCGAAATTGCGCCGAAAATGAAAACCGCGAAGAAGACCGCGATGAGAGCTGGGGCAGATCTCTTGGGCGGACGGGTTGTTATCGGCACGGGCTGCCCGTACTGGTAATAGAGGTGGGAGCCTCCCGGGGGTGGGAGCCATTGTCCCTGCCGCGCCGGGTAGAGGGAGGACCCGGCGGCGGACGGCGGCGATAGTGGGGGCGGGAGCCACTGTCCTTGCGGCACCGGGTAGGGGGAGGACTGGTACGGGTTTGCCGGCCCGCCGCCGCCCACACTCCAAGGGTTTTGGCTCATGAGATAAGGTTACCGGCCTGCTGCCCGTCATCGTTATCTGACCGAACGTCAGCAGCCGGAGCGGCGGGTCTGTGCGCGGGCTGCCTCAGCTTGCCGCCCGTCATCGGCATTCGCCAGAACGTCAGCAGTCCTTAGCCACCGTGTCCGTTAGGCTTATGCCGAGGAGGAACGAGAGTGAGACGAGCGGGTACACCAAGGCTGCGAGCCCTGCGTGCGGGTCTGGCCGGGCTGTTGTTGGTGCCCGGCATAGTTGGATTGCCGCCCACCTCGGCCCTCGCGGACGACCCGCCTGTCATCCGGCAGCTAGATGTCGCGGCGGTCGTGGCCAACGACGGCAAACTCAAAGTCAAAGAGACGATCTTCTTTAGAGACGGCGTTCCCGACACCTTTACCCAACGGCTGGCAACATCAAGGCTGGAAGCCGACAACTGGCAATACCATTTCGTCATCGAAAATCTGGCGGTGGAGACCGGCCAAGATTTTTCCACCGAATCGAAGCCGGAATCCCTCACGGTGAATGTGGCTACCGAGAATGCGGGCGGTGCGGATGCCGATTTGGTCATCAGCTACACCGTCGTCGGCGCGGCCATCCAAGGGTCGCAAGGCGATACCGTCCTCACTTGGGATCTCGTGCAAGGCATGAATGCCACGGTCATGAGTGTTGACGCGCAGGTGAATACCAAGGCGCAGTATTCCTCGGTTGACTGCGCCGCCGGCAACCCGGGCGATCCAAGTGTGTGCACCTTCTATGGCGGCGGCACCCACGACTACCCCGCGCCAACTTTTCACCAAGACAACCTGGCTCCCGGCCAAGTGCTGCGTGCCACGTTGCGCTTTGACGCCGGGCTGATTCAGGTCAATCAGGAATTGGTCGAACGTTGGTCGCTGGATAGAGCGTTTACGCCAGGGCTCAACCAGCTGGGGCTGTCGGCGCTCATCCTCCTAGGCGGAGGGCTGATCCTGTGGCTCGTCCATCGCCGTATCGGTCGGGACGCCATTTCCGCCGAGTTGGTGCCGGTGGCGCAGTTCCACCCGATTGCTGAAAACGAGGTTGAGTTCCGCGTCCTTAACGGTATTCGTCCCGGATTAGTTGGGACGGTCTTAGACGAGCACGTTGATCCGATTGACATCACCGCGACTTTGCTGGACCTGGCCGTTCGCGGGCACCTCCTGATCCGCGAGTTGCCACGGCCATCTGCGTATGCGCCTACGGATTGGTCTTTCTCCCGTCGTCCTTCGGCGGAACCCCTGGATGGTTTTGAACGTACGCTGCTAGACCAAGTGGCGCCGGAAGATGGCACGGAGGTATTCGCATCTGAACTCAGTGCCTCGGTGGTGCCGGCCATTGTGCAAATCCAAGCTCAGATGTACGCCGACGTGGTGTCGCGCGGCTGGTTCCACTCCAACCCGCAAAAGGCGCGTCGAACTTGGGGGCGCCTTGCCTTTGGCCTTTTGGCGGCCGCGGTGACTGCCACCATCTTTTTGGCGGCCTTTACCAGCTATGCCCTGCCGGGGGTGGCGCTCGCCATGCTTGGCGTGATCGGGATTTTCGTCTCCGCTGAGATGCCGGCGAAAACCGCAGCCGGCGTGGGTCTGGTTGACGGCTTGGCGGCGTTGAGGTCAATTTTGGCTGTGCAAAGCGTCGATCAGCTTCCCCCCGGACGCGAAATCGCGCAGATTTCCGCGTTGCTCCCCTATGCGGTCGTGCTGGGAGGCTTAGAGAAGTGGATCAACGCCATAGCGCTTTTCGACAGCGAGGCGGTTGACGACAGCGAAGAGATCGAGTGGTACCACGCTCCCAAAGGGTGGACGTTGGCCGATCTGCCCGCCTCGCTGCGCTCGTTCGTAATCACCGTCCAGGGGACTCTCTTTACCCGGGCTTAGTCCTCGGTGCCTCGGTGGCAGTCAGCTTGGCGGTGTGGACGGGAAGGCTTTTTACCGGGGTTTGGCGCTTACCAAGGCGGTGGCGATTGCGGCTATCCCCTCACCGCGGCCGGTGAATCCCAAACCGTCGGTGGTCGTGGCGCTCACGCTTACCGGGGCTCCGGCAGCTGCGGAAAGCACGGATTCGGCTTCGGCGCGGCGGGCGGCAAGGCGGGGGCGTTCTCCAATGATCTGGATGGCCACGTTTACCACTTGAAAACCGGCGGCTGCGGCGCGTGCTACCGTCTCTTTCAAGAACGACACCCCAGAGGCATTCGCCCAAGCTGGGTCGGCGGTGCCGAAGTTTGAACCCATATCGCCTAGCCCGGTGGCGCTAAAGATGGCGTCACAGGCAGCGTGGGCGGCGGCATCCCCGTCAGAATGGCCGGCTAGGCCGCTTGCCTCGTCCGCAAAAAACAGGCCAGCCAACCACATAGGGGCGTCGGGCGCGTAGGCGTGCGCATCAAAACCGATTCCAACACGCTCAGCCATCCTGCCTCCCAAATGTCATTCTTCCGAAAGCGAGAATCCACCCATGATACGACGGGTGTGGCACAAGAAGCGGTTGCTAGGCGGCAGCCTGCTCGGAGGCGAGTACCTCGTCGAGCAGAATCTCGGCGCGATCTTCGGCAACCTTTTCAGCCAATGCCAATTCGGAAACCAAAATCTGACGAGCCTTGGCCAGCATCCGCTTCTCACCGGCGGAAAGCCCGCGGCTGCGATCTCGACGCCACAAATCACGCACAACCTCGGCAACCTTCAAGACGTTGCCAGAGTGCAACTTCTCAACATTTGCCTTATAGCGGCGTGACCAGTTGGTGGGCTCTTCAGCATGCTCCATGCGCAAGACGGAGAAGACGCGCTCTAGACCTTCGGCGTCGACGACATCGCGAACGCCGACCAGATCGAGATTGCAAGCGGGTACCCTTACCACGAGGTCGTTCTGACCGACAATGCGCAAAACAAGATAAAGTTGATCTTCGCCTTTGATCTTGCGAGTCTCGGTAGCCTCAATAACAGCGGTGCCATGATTGGGGTAAACCACAGTTTCACCAACAGTGAACGTCATATCGCACGGGCTCCCTTCGCAACAAAGACTCATTCTACCATGTGCGATCTCTATGGTTTCGCGCCCTGAAAAGAGTAGAATCTGTTAGAGTCTAGACTGTCTAGATTGGAGTGATATGAGCGTGTGGCAGGTTCAGGAGGCTAAGCAGAAGTTCTCGCAGGTTCTTCGCAGCGCTGAGGAAGAACCGCAATGGATTACCCGTCAAGGCCAGCGCGTCGGCGTCTTGCTCAGCGTGCGCGACTATGAGGAACTGACTGAATCGCAGGTTGGCCTGGTCGACTATTTGTTGGACGGCCCTGACAGCGATGAACTGGCGATAGAGCGAGATCGTTCTCCCATGCGGTCTGTCAATTGGGGCGAATAATGCGTTTTCTGTTGGACACAAACGTGGTTTCGGAATTGCGGGCTACCAAGGCGCATCCTGAAGTGGTTGCCTGGATAAAGTCGCTGACTGCCGATCAAATCTTCCTCTCGGTATTGACTATCGGAGAGATTCGGCGGGGCGTGGCCAGCTTGGCTAACCGCGATCCGGCTCGGGCAAAGGCCCTGGATTCGTGGCTCACCGGCCTTCAGGTGACGTACTCGGAGCATATTCTCCCTCTCACTTTGGCTATCGCTGACCACTGGGGTATCTTCAATGCCACCCGTACGTTTCCCGCCGTCGACTCTCTCATAGCGGCAACCGCCTATGAACACGGATTGACCGTTGCCACTCGAAATGTCTCCGATTTCGACGGACTCGACGTGTCCGTGTTCAATCCTTTCAGCGGCCAATTCGTTCAATAGGCAAGATCCTGTGAGAAGGAACGTCCAAGTAGTGCAGCCATTCGCACAGTGGTGGGCGTGACCCGTGGCCGCCGGTTGCTGCTCTGCGCAACAGTTTTTCAAGATTGATGAGGCGTTCTTGCGAAAGGCCGGGTGTTGGCGCTATTCGAATGGCGGCAATGTCTTTTGGATCCGTAGGAAAGACAGCAGTTTGGGGACCTTTGACATTGGCCATCAATCGGTAGAAGAGAAGCGCAAACTGGTAGCGGTCTAAATCCATCCCGACGGGGATGGTATAGCCATCAATGACTGGTGCTAGTGGATCTTGCCACCCATGAGTTTTGGTAAGGTCTTTTCGTTTCACCAAGAGGCTGCGAATGTAATGGACGCTCGCTGTATCGAGAATCGCCAGTCTCACCTGGGTTTGGGCGTGACTCGGCAGCGCGTAATAGATATGGTGCCAGGACAAGTTGCCGTATACACAGTCATGATGGTGGAGGGTATCGAGGAAAACTCCGACTAAACGAATGATTTCCAACTTGTCTACTTGAGAAAAAGCGTCTTGAGAAAAAGCGTCTTGATGCTGCTGGCGAAGGTCAGGGCGCTGCGCAAAATCTAGGAGAGTCCCTCCCTGTGCTGACAAAAACACCTCCGGCAGGCTTTCCATGGCATAGCCGACGACTGAAGCACCGTCACTGTAGAGTTCTACTGGCCAGGCAGCCGTGATGCCAGCTTGAGCTATGGCGTCATGTACCTCACTCGCGATGCTGATGGTTTCTGCGAAAGCCTTGGCAGAATCTGGGATTGGTCTGTTATAACTTCTGAAGAGAAGTCCTTGCCATGCTGGGTCTTCTTCATCGGGAAAGTCATAAAAGTATCTTTCCCTGTCAATGAATCGCGGTTTGCTGGGTTTCGGGATTGGTGGGTTGGGGTAAGGAGGTACAACACCGGGATGCTCCCCCTCTTTGTGGCCGAAAAGCTTATCGCGGAGAAACTTGCAGAAACGATGTAGCTGTAGCACAAGAGCTCTCCCGAGCCAGATCAGGGCATCCCTGAGCCGGACGAGCAGCACTCTCCATCGACGTCGCCACTTTCTTTCGGCCATCACTTATTCTTTGTCCGGCTCTTGGTAAAGTAGATTTCGAGAATAACCTCTCCTTCGGACCTCTTATTGACGTACTCCTTGCAGGGGCCACTAGGGCGACCACCTATCCCCGTCCACAAGGCTCTGGGCGTCGCGGAGTCCTTGAAATAGTTGTAATACTTGAAAGTGTCACCTTCAAGAATTCCTTTGACTTTATTAGAATAATCTTGCCCAGTTTTGCTGTCATAATCTGAGACTCCCCACAACAACACCAATCCCGCCTTGTCCCCGTCATTTACACTTGTATTGAAACGCTTATTCTTATCATCATCTAGCGTGTCAAGGACTTTTTTCGTCAGATCCTTCGAATCGGCAGCACTAGCTGTGACAGAGGGCACTTTAATACAAATAGGTTTTAGCTCAAGTCTGGGTTCTTCCGGTGCCGGCGTGTATGGAATGATCTGAGGAGCCCAGATAATTGTTGTTATCGGATAGGCAAAAGCTTCTGAACCCAATCCGACCACAAATAGTGCCAGCAACAGGTCAGCAAAGAGCCAACCCGCCATCAGCAGTGAAATGTTCTGTCTTTTCTTGCGGTGCATCTGGATCCAGCCCCCTTTAAGATGATTGAGGATTGGCGATACGTTGAATACCGGCTGCGATTTGTTGCAATTCGGTGAGTTGAGCCTGCACCGCAATGGTGTAAGAGGTCAGTTCGTTACCAGCATTACCGGTTTTGCTAGTTAAGTCGGTTATTGTGATTTTCAACAAATTGATTTCTCTAATCAAGTCCTCATGCAATTTGGAGAGATCGGAAACAGTTTTGGCTATTCCTTCTTGGGAATCAGCACTACGAACAGAGGTTTCTGCAATCCTTGAAGAAGCCCCTGTCAATTTTTCGGCACTTTCCCTGAGGCGCCCTGTGGCCTTTTGCAGTGGGTTGAGTGAACCTTTCACAGCTTGCTGTAGCGTGTCGGCAGTATTTTCGAATGATGTCGTGAGCCTATCGTCTAGGGTTTCTACCCCGGTTTGGAAACTGTGTAAGGTTTTAGTTGTTCCCTCGACCAAATTCTCACTTACCTTGGTGGCGGAGGCATTCAGTGCCTCAGTTGCCGATTTAAGCTCTCCGGTCGCTGACTTGAGTTCCCCGGCCGCCGCACTCGTTTGTTCATGGACAGTCACCAGTTGTCTCACGACTCCGATCGTTTGTTTGAGACTATCTAGTAGAGATTTCAGTCCCTCGATGGGGTTGCTGATGTCATGGATATTGATGACTAGTTGCGCATTGCCAAGAGCGACAGCCAACTCTGAACTGACTTCATTGAATTTCTTCTCCTCAGAAGCATCCGCTCTTATGGACACTGCCCTGTCTAAGGCAACAAGCGTTACAGATATGAGTATCAATATCCAATTGAGGGTAGACACCCCGTGAAGGTTATTTATCCATGCTTGTTTATCATCGAAGCCTGTGGCCCATGATTGTATGAAAGGTGTTGGTGTTGCTGTTGGTGTTGGTGTTGCGTTCAACGAAGATGCGTAAAAATAGGACGCGTCGGAAAATGCCCTCCAGGTAAAGAAGACTGGCGAAAAGACGCAAATTGCAGCAAGAACCTCGATTATATGGGAAGCTTTGCGCATTCTAGATAAGGGAATGGCAATTGTCGACTCCGGCTTGAATACTTCAGAAAGGTTGACGTTCTGCCAGGTTCCCGGCTGCGAAGACTTGCTAGATTCGTCCCAGACAGCGTTGGCGAGCTGTGTCAGTTGAGACACCCGGTTTTCGCGCACACATCCTTCATCGATTAGTGTCAGTAGACTTTGCCTGATCTCAGCTTCAACTGGAATTGTCTCGTTGCTGTCTGTCATGTTTCCCCCTTGTTTGTGTGCTTCTGCTTAGAGCCACTCGACCCGTTGTGGACGGTTCGACTTTCTGTTGCTCACGAAGTACTCAGCTTTGTCTCCGCCTCCTGCAGATATATGGCGGTGCCGGGTTCCAGTGCCTTTGCCCATTTTGCTTGCTAGTTTCGGCAGCTTCCGAGAGGCAGCTAAGAGCTGATTGGTTATTGTTGCGAGATGAGTATTGGTCTGCAGGTTGTGTTCTTTGATGAGTTCGGCGAAGGCATCACCCCTGGACCGTAAACGCGATCCTGCTTTCTTTGCCAGGGCAGTGCGAAGTTTGGCAGGACACTGGGACAACACTTGCGTAAGGAATGAATCCAAGTGTGGGTCTGCTGCCAACCAAGCTGAAAAAGGATCCACCCCGATCATTCGCTCGCTGATCGACCAACGAAAACATGCTGCTTCCAATAGGGCTTCTGGTTCACTCTCCTTGTTCTTCAGCAACGTGGACGCGGCTAGTTCCCAATCAGAAGACACTGGTCTGCCCATGTCTGGAACACGGACTCTCTCTCCTAGGGCACCGCGGGTACAAGCCTCTTGCAGGGGGTCGAGTGGCTGGGTAAGCAACAATTGCAGGACTCTGTTCTGACAGGAACGTCGAAGAACAACGTAAGGCAAGCCGGCACCTTCCATTGCACGGGAGAATGCCTGAGTCCTGCGAATCCACTCGGGCTCATCGCAATTAGTCTTGCAAGGGCAATCCATGGCCATAGCATGGATCTCGGTGGCTTTGCCGATGTTGCGGCAGCGAATACCCGCCAATTGAGCCAAGGATTGGGAAGAGCGGCTCAATGGCTCCTGTTGAAGTACTGACTCGATGAGAGAGGCAGCCGACTCAGAATCTTGATCCAACAAGCCTTGTAAGGCAAGCACAGCCCACTCGTCCAAGCTCTGGAAGCATCTGTAGTATG
>JAITSW010000094.1 GCA_031287505.1 Propionibacteriaceae bacterium | reverse complement strand
GGCGAATACGAGTTGACGAAAGTCTAGCATTGTTTCGAAACTTTGGGAATATGTCGAGACTTGGGCTTTTGCGATTCCGCTGTCATCCTGGCTATGCCGGGACAGGGTCGAGATTGCCCTGAGAATTGATTCGAATAACCTCGAGTTTTTCGCTGAGTTGGTACCCTGTTGGCATGAGAGCTGCCTCCAATACTGGACGTGTCCGTAGAACCCGTGCCGAAGAAGTTTGCGAAAGGATGCGCCAGGATATTCTTGCCGGCGATATCCAACCCGGCGAACGCCTGATGTTTCCCGAGGTCTGCGAACGTTACTCCACCAGCGTTGGAGTGGCCCGCGAGGCGCTGACTGCCCTTGTCAACCAAGGTTTGGTTCGGACTGTCGCCCACTTGGGGTATAGCGTGACTCCTATTTCGACAACCGACCTAACTAATCTTGGAACCACCCGCATGCTTATCGAGCCTCTCGTTTTGCGCGAGTCAATGCGGCTTGGGGGTTTGGAATGGGAAGCGAGTGTGATGTCGGCCTACCATGTCATGTCGCGCACCCCGCATTTCACCGATCCCGGCCACAAACCGGTTCGGGAATGGGCCATCGCGCACTCCGCGTTCCACAACGCGCTGCTCTCCGGATGCGGCAATACCCGCCTTTTAGAGATCACCCGCCAACTGAGCGAAGAGGCCGAGCTGTATCGGTCATGGTCAGATGTCCTCCCCCTGGGAGACCGCGACATCGCAGGCGAGCACGCGGCTCTCTTGGAGGCTGCTTTCTCCGGCGACTGCGAGCACGCGGCGGAGTTGCTCCGGCTGCATATCGAACGCACGGTCAACTCCATCCTCAAGTCTTTGGAAGCTGGGGAAAACGAAAGGGAATAGCCGTTTAGCCGGCTCCGTGGGTCACCCGATGGTAAGGCAAGACGGCAGCTGCCACCCGGGTGCGCAGGGAATACACATCGCCGGAGCAGCATAGGAACAGAGTTTTTAGATCCGGGTCGCCCCAGGTGAGATTGGCGACGATGTTTGGCGTTTCCAGGACGCCCAGCAACTCTCCGGCGGGATTGACGATCCAAACACCGCCGCGGGCGGCGCACCACACATTTCCGAGTTCGTCGCACTTCATCCCATCGGGGTCGCCCTGGTAGTTGGAGGGCGGGCTTCCCATGCCCCATTTGAAAACACCCATGTTGGATAACACCCCCCGGGCATCAACGTCGAATACCCGAATCCCGTGCACGTCGTCCACGTACAGACGTGATTCGTCTGGTGAAAACGCCAATCCGTTTGGCTGCTCAAATAGGCTCTTCGGGGCGGCTAATTCCACCTCGCCTGATCTTGCAACCCGGAAAAGACCGGTGAAACCCAACTCGAAAGGCCGTGGAACACCGCAGGGGTCATCCCAGCGTCCATAATCCGGATCAGTGAAGAAGACCGTCCCATCGCTGCGGGTGACCACGTCGTTCGGGCTATTGAGGTAGGTGCCCTGATAATGGGCGGCGACAATCTCCCGGCGTGAATCCGCGCCTTGGCGGACGACCATGCTGGTGGCGTTTTCGCAGATAAGCAGGTCTCCCTGTGCGTCAAGCACCAAACCATTTGCCTTGAAGCAGGGGCTGGCGACCAATCTGGCCCCGGTGGCCGCCGACCAACGGTAACGGCTGTCGGTTTTTATGTCTTGAAAGTACAAAGCCTCCTCACGCTGGTCCCAGAGTGGTCCTTCGGTGAAGATGTGGCCGCTGGAAATGGGTTCGAGGCTTGAGCGCAAATCCAGCAGGTTTGCAATGTCTGGATGCTGTGCCGCCACCTTTAGCGCCATGGGAGCCTCCTTGAAAACAACGACTGCGAAAGTTATACCCCGCCGATCCAAAAAGAACTGTACTGGGTTTGATTCCCAGCCCGGCGGCTTAACAGGCAGGCTGGGAAAAAATCGGCGCGAGTTTCCCCCACTGTCCGGCGGCTGCGAATACCGGCACCTGGTGGCGCTTGACGGCGACCTTTACCACTTGGGAGCCAGCCGTTTCTTCGCCGCTCCAAGCGTTCACCCAGCTTCCTTTTGGCAGATAAAGGGACCATTGGCCGGTGCCGGGTCGAAGAATAGGCGCCACGATGATGTGGTCGCCGAGTTGCCACTGGATGGGATTGTCCCAGATGGCCGGATCATTTGGATGGTCGAAGTAGAGGGGACGCAACAAAGGGCGGCCGGTCGCAATTGTTAGGCGTGCTTGCTCAACTAGGTAGGGGATCAGCCGTTCGCGCAGTTGGACGATCTGGCGTACCTCGGCTATAACGGAGCTATCGCCAGTTTGGGCGGCAATACTCCAGGGAGTTCTATCACGCGACGGCTGGCGGTGGTGGTTGAACTCGGAGTGGTATTGCATTATGGGCACGAATGCGCTGGCAGCCATTGCCCGCACATAGAGTTCGGCGTCGAGAACAGGGCCGGAGAATCCGGCGATATCCCAACCCCAGTAGACGATGCCGCAGGCGGCGGCGTTCAGACCAGCCTGCATAGACCAGCGAAAAGCTTCCCAAGTCGAATTCTCATCCCCGGCCCAGAAGGCGCCGTGAGCTTGGGAACCGGTGAACCCAGCGCGGCTGAAGGTCACCGGCGGCTTTCCAGCTGATTCCAGGAGACGTCCGTAGGCGGCTGCGTACTCCACCGGGTAGGTGTTGTTCTTGGCATCGCCCCTTTGCCCATCGAGGTAGGCCAAATCGGCTCCCCAGGCGTGTTCGCCGCCGTCGGTCTTGAAGCCGTCGATGCCTAGCTCGTCCACCAGGTACCTCCGCTGCGAAGTCCACCAAGTTGCGGCACGCTCGTTTGTGAGGTCGGGCATCAATCCAAGTGGGAACCACCAACCTCGATTTCGGTAAGGCCGCAGCCTTCCGCTTGGCGAGAACTCGCGAATCAAGATGTTTTGGCTGACTGCCGCCTCAGCATTGGCCTTTGCCTGCCCTTTCGGATGCGGCCGCATTTTAAGCAGCGGGATTTGCCACAAGTGGACGCGGATGCCTTGGCTGTGAAGCTCGTCAACCATGCCTTTCGGATCTGGCCAGGCTCCGTCACTGGGAAAGGTGAAGTCTGCGAGCCGATGCGGCCTGCCATCTTCGTGGACGGCATATTCGGCATCGCGAAAGGCGGTGAACGTGGTTTCATCGCTCCAGGCTTCGATAACGACACTGCCTATCGGAATGCGGTGCTGGGCGTGTAGGGCGACCTGGCGCTCGACCTTGGCTTGGGTGTTCCATTCATTGCCGGACGCCCAAAGGCGAAATACCCAATCGGGCAGCTCTTTAGGTCGCCCGACTTCGGCGAGAAACTGATCCAGCACTTGCGCCGGAGTGCCTAAGTAGCTGCCGACCGAAAGCACCTGATCAGCACCGGATGGAGCGGCTACCTCGGCCTCGACCAGCAATCTGGCCGGGTCGCTCTCGCCGACGTCAAACCAGACTCGGCGGGCAGTGCGGATATGGAACCCCCAGCCCCTCCCTCCGATCACGTGGGCGAACGGCATGGGCAGGTAGGTGCGGCGATGCGCGCCCTGGCTCTTGTATTGCTCGAACACCTGGCTATCTAGGCTCAATCCAACTTGGTCAACAGTGTCGAATCGTTCTCCAAAACCTGTAACGTGTTCACCGGGATCAAGTGGAAACGCGAATCGGACGCGGTGGAGGCGTTCACCGTCATCCAACACTTCCACCGACCCGGGAATTACGCTGGCAGTTCCGTCCAAGGAAAGAACGTCTTGTCCTGCCGGATTCCAGGTGGCGCAGCGAGTCTCAAACCATTTGGTGGATTCAGTTTGGCCGTTGGCGCGAGCGGCAATGAACCGATAGCTGATTTCCCCGGCCGGAGCTTGGGGGAAATGGACTTGCCA
>JAITSW010000215.1 GCA_031287505.1 Propionibacteriaceae bacterium | reverse complement strand
CGAACTCGCTGGGCGTTTGGCTGAATTTGAGGTTCAGGGGAAGCTTCTTGAGGCTCAGCGGTTACGGATGCGCACTAGCTATGACATCGAGATGATGCGACAGCTAGGCACGTGTTCAGGCATTGAGAATTATTCGCTGCATATTGACGGACGAGAGCGGGGGAGTGCCCCAAACTGCCTACTCGATTACTTTCCAGAGGATTTTTTACTGGTTGTCGATGAGTCGCATGTGAGCATTCCCCAGATTGGCGCGATGTACGAGGGGGATATGTCTCGCAAGCGCACGCTGGTCGAGCATGGCTTCCGGTTGCCCTCTGCGATGGACAACCGTCCTTTGAAATTCGACGAATTCGTAGAGCGCATTGGGCAAACGGTATATCTGTCGGCAACTCCAGGCCCCTATGAAACGGGGAGATCAGCCGGGGCAGTCGAGCAGATTATTCGTCCCACCGGTTTGATTGATCCAGAGGTGGTCATTAAACCCACCAAAGGACAGATTGACGATCTATTGGGTGAGATCCGCGAACGGGCAGAGCGCAGCGAGCGAGTCTTGGTGACGACGCTGACGAAGAAGATGGCTGAAGACCTCACCGATTATTTGGTTGAGAACGGAGTTCGGACGCGTTATCTGCATTCCGATGTTGACACTCTCAAACGGGTAGAGCTGCTGCGAGACCTGCGCTTGGGTTTGTTCGACGTTTTGGTCGGCATCAACCTGTTGCGCGAAGGTCTTGATCTTCCGGAGGTGTCTTTGGTCGCTATCCTCGACGCGGACAAAGAGGGTTTCCTGCGCAGTGCCCGATCACTGATCCAGACCATTGGCCGGGCTGCGAGGAATGTGGATGGGCAAGTGCATATGTACGCGGACAAGATCACACCGTCTATGGCTGCCGCAATCGATGAGACGAATCGCCGCCGGGAGAAACAGGTGGCGTATAACACCGAGCACGGCATTGACCCGCAGCCGTTACGTAAGAAGATTTCTGACATTACCGAAATGTTGGCTCGCGAGGATGCGGATACCGAGGATTTGGTGCAGCTTAGCGGCGGCACTCGGCTGGGTAAGGCTACCCCGCAAACCGGGCGGCAGTCGGCTGATCTGGCGCAGCTTCCGATGCGGGAGCTTACCGATTTGGTGGCCGAGCTCACCGGGCAAATGCACGCGGCAGCCGCCGAGTTGCAATTTGAGCTGGCGGCTCGACTTCGCGATGAAGTGGCTGATCTTAAGAAAACGCTGCGACAGGCCATTGAGGCGACCAAGTAATTGGGAACGATTTCAGGTGAAGTCGCCGACTGAAAGCAGGCACACGCCATGCGAAGCGCCGTCCTTCGGCGGCTCTGCATGAGTATCAGGTTGACGCCCTCATCGGAGTTGACCTTGAAATACCTGCCTGGCTCTCGCTGGGCATTATTATCGGGACGCTCTTGGTTCCCGCCATTGAGTCACCGCTTGCCGCAACACCGCCATCACCGGCATATCGAGACGCTCTTGGTTCCCGCCATTGCGTCACCTGTAAAGTCGGCTCAGGGCAGGGGGAGCGAAACACCCGGGCAGACTTACACAGGCCTATCGAGGTTCATTACGCCAAGAGACCGAGTTCAAGCCCTTCGGCGCCTTCAACCCAGTCTGCTCCCACACGTCCGCATAGCCACGCCCAGAGACGGATGTTGGTGCCAGAGACGAAGTGCCGGGGCTCTCCGCGTCCAATAACTGCCTGAAGTCCAGATTCAGACGTGATCTGCACTACCGGGCCAGAGTCTTCGCGGAGTCGATTAACCACAAACTCCAGCAACCACTTTCCAGCCTCGTCGCTAATCTGATCTGGGCTGAACCCAACCGACAAATCCAAATGATGGATCAAGACTTCGTGTAGCCATAACAGAGTCAGGGTGGACAGCGGGTGAATGCCGGCGTTTATCCGTATCGGGCGGTTCCAGTCCACGACTTTATCTGCCGCGTCGGCCAGGAGCCCCAGTGCCGAATCCAAGTCTTCTTGAATGCTCAAACTTGGGCGGTCAGCTCCAATTTCTAGATCGCGAAAACGTTTATCTGGATTCTCCTGGCCCCATCCGGAAGCAGGATCCCGAAGCACTGAGATTATCTCGTCGGCACTGCGGGCCAGATGTGTCGCCACATGAGCCCGAGACCATCCCGGCAGTAAAGAGGGGGCATGCCAGTCGTCCTCGGAAAGGCTGATGGTGTCTCCGACCAGGCGGGTATTGGCGATATTGTGCCAACTCCTTTTGGTTTCGATGGGAACCTCCGCCCAGGATTGACTCATATGGACAAACATACCTGCTTAGGCAATGGCATGTGGCGGTAGACCATCTTCCTAGGCGCGAATCAGGAAATGTCATAGTGCCCCACTACTATTGCCCATGTGCCAGATACCCTTAAAATCCGCGGAGCTCGTGAACATAATCTGCAAAACATCAGCCTTGATTTACCTCGCGATGCGCTAATCGTTTTTACCGGCCTGTCGGGTTCTGGTAAGTCCTCGCTGGCGTTCGACACGATCTTTGCCGAGGGTCAGCGCCGCTACGTCGAGAGCTTGTCGGCTTATGCCCGTCAGTTCTTAGGCCAGATGGACAAACCCGACGTCGATTTCATTGAGGGGCTCTCTCCGGCAGTGTCGATCGACCAAAAATCCACTAGCCGTAATCCGCGCTCGACTGTTGGCACAATCACCGAGATTTATGACTACCTGCGGTTGCTCTTTGCCCGGATCGGGCATC
>JAITSW010000112.1 GCA_031287505.1 Propionibacteriaceae bacterium | reverse complement strand
CAGCCCATAAATCCGCAGACCCGGCAGCGATCATCTTGGCCAGAATGCCGAAAGGCGCCGGCCCGGCGAAAAAAACAGCAGCAAATTCTTGGTTGATTCGCTATGACCTCACCAGGTTGGACGCCTACAGCGGATACGGGGCTGGCATCCGTTCACCCGGCTATTACCAACGCTATTGGCAGACCCTCACCACTGCACAACCAACGATGACCACCGACTTCTTGGTTGACATCGCCCGTCTGGCAAATCAGGCGGACACCTATGACCTGATCAGCACTGCGGAGATAGTCGAAGCCAGTCTCCAGGCGGAACGGTTGGCTGCGCTTCGATCTCATCCCAGACCGGGGCGCACCGACCTATTGGACGCCTGCACCTCAGTCTTCGCGAATGGCGAAGTGCCTCTGCCGCCGGCTATTCGCGACGCGATTGCCGAGGTTTTCGGCGGATCCCGCCTGGGAGTGTTGCCACCAGGCGTGGCCGCGCCGCCGATCATCGCCGAGGCTCGCGGCTTGGCTGAAAAATTGCGGTTCAATGTTTCCGATTCGTCGCAACGCAAGACTCAGCTTGATGTCAGGCGATCGGCTACCGCCCGGGCCCGCAGTCGTTTCCTAGCTTTGATGACATTTCTGGGATCCGGTTTTGCCAGCAAGATCGCCGGCCCGGACTACCTCGCAGGACGGAATTTGGGCCGAATGAGCGAAGAATGGGATTACGCCTGGACCCCGATGGTTGAAGCTCGGCTTATCGGGCTCATCGAAGAAGGCGCTACCCTCAACGAGGCAGCCCGCCACCGGCTGCGGGCTAGCGAACGCAACCTGGACAGCACTATCCAAAACCGCTCGTCGCAAGCCGTGGTCCAGCTAGCTGCCCAAGCCGCCCTTATCGGAATGGACGACGAACTGGCCCGTTTAGCCAAACGCCTGGATCAAATGATCGAACAAGACCCAGGCTTGGTTTCCGTGCTCCAAGCAGCCTTGGGGTTGATGCGGCTCTGGCGGGCCCGCGAGCTTCTCGACCTCGCCGAACCAGATCAGCTGGTCGAACTCGTCAACCGCGCCCTGCCGCAACTGGCGTACCTGATTGATGAAAACGCCAACTGCAAACCAGAAGGCGAAGCCGGGATAGTCCGCGCGCTCGTCGAAGTGAAAGAGCTGGCCAGAGAACTCTCCGAAACAACCGAGATTGACCCGGCGGCGATCAGCGAGGCTCTTTCCCAACTGCGAACTCGGATGGATGTTTCGCCAGGAATTCTTGGTGCCGCAATAGCTTTGGGCACAGCCGCCGGCGAAATAGACGACGCCGAAACAAGTGATCGGATCCAGGCCGTCTTTGCCCCTGGCGGCGACCAACGGTATGCGATGCGTTTCTTGGCGGGGTTGATGCAGTCTGCCCCCGACCTGCTCTTATACACCCCACAGCTTTTTGATGCGGTGGATGCTTCGATTGCGGCGCTGGAACAGTCTGCCTTCTTGGAGTATCTACCCGAGTTGCGACGGGCATTTAGCTGGCTGAAGCCCTTAGAGACTGCCCAGGTGGCCGAAAGGGTCGCCAAACGAACAGGTTTTGCCGCTGCGTCCATCCAAACCTCGTCAGCGACTTTGACCGAAGCCGATTTACACCTAGGCCTAGCTATTGAACAACAGTTGCGAGCCAGCCTTATCCGAGACGGCCTCCACTGGCTCATACCCGACTCGGCTCACACCGCCATTGCGGCCTCTTGGCCGGAATCTCCCCGGGGACACCCAGCGGCCAAAGCCGCAAGTCAAGTCCTAGGTGGCGAAGACCGGGGTGGCGAAGGCAGGAATACTGCAGCCTCTGCGCAGGTGATTCATGACTGATGCTGAGAGCGCCCGCCGTTGGCGGCTGATTCTGGGACGTTATGCCGAAGGGAGTTTGGCGTCTCGAAACCACTTTTCCGGGGTTGACGGCGATATTGAGCAAGTCCTTGGCTATCTCTACGACCGGGAATACGCCGAGCGCGGACACCGGTTGCGAGGCACAGGGGGATCGCTGGGTCCAGCCCAATTGACTGCGATCAATTGGCTTGCCAAAACCCGTGGCCTGTTTCCACGTTCCACCTTTGAACGGCTGCAGACGCAGGCTGTCGAGCAGTACGGCCTCACCGAGTTGCTGGCCGATCCCGGAACTGCGGAAGGGTTACAGCCCAGCCCGGAATTGGGGACGGCGCTCCTCAGCCTGCGCGGACGTCTCGACAGCAAACTTGAGGCCGGCGTCCGCCTCGTCGTCAATAAGGTGATCGAAGAAATAGTTTCTCGGATAAAGCCCAGTTTCGCCGCTGCCTTGAATGGCCGCAAAGACCGCTTTCGCCGCTCTTTTCAGCCGTCGGCGGCGAATTTTGATTGGCGAAAGACCATCCGGGCAAATCTGACCCACTACGACACCGAGTCCGGGCGGCTGATCATCGACGAAGCACGTTTCACCTCCAGGATGAAGCGGCGATTGCCTTGGGATGTCATCGTCTGCGTCGACCAAAGCGGTTCGATGGCCTCGTCGGTGCTTTACAGTGCCGTGTGTGCCTCGATCTTGGCAGGGCTACCCGGAATTAATGTCCGGTTGATTTTGTTCGACACCTCCGTCGTCGACCTCACCCATCTTGCCCACGACCCGGTTGAAGTCTTGATGACTGCCCAGCTTGGCGGCGGCACCGATATCGACCAAGCCGTGCGATTTTGCGAGACTTTGATCACCACTCCGTCACGCAGCATCCTGGTTCTGATTAGCGATTTTGAGGAAGGCGGTTCGATCTCAAGCTTGTTGGCAACTGTTTCCAGACTACGCGGAGCCGGCGTGAAACTGCTCGGCCTGGCCGCTTTAGATGAGGAAGCCCAGGCGGTCTACGACCACCATGTTGGCGGCAGGCTGGCTGACAGGGGAATGCAGATTGCGGCGCTCACCCCAGATCGTTTCGCCGACTGGCTAGCCGAGGTGATGCGATGAGCAACTCTTGGTTGGCCGGCTACGCAAGATACGACGACGCAGCCTTGATCACCCTCGCTACTGTCGGCCTGGTTCGACGAGCCGCCAAACTCTTCGAAGCGGAGCCTCCCACCTGGGAGGAGCAGTCTGCCGATCACTCGATGCTGAAAGTCGGTGAATTCACTGTCCGGCTTGATGGCCGTGGTCCGGCTCAGGCCCGCTGCCCCTGCCCCAGCGCCGGTATTTGCACCCACGCGCTGGCTGCGGCCATGTTCGCCCGCCAAGAAGCGTTAGCTCTTGGGCACACACCAGATACCGCTCCGGCGATTCCCGGGGCAAAAGCTTCTAAAAGAGAACGTGCGTCCCAAGCCGGCGAAACATCGGGGCAACCGACCCGCAAACAATTGGGACTCCTTTCTCAAATCCGGCGAGAACTGGAAAGAACGGTGTCCGGCGGGCTCTCCCATCTGGGCGCAAACGCAGCCGAACAAGCCTCCGAAATGGCTATGGACGCCCGGTTGGGAGGTTTGCCGTTACTCTCACGTCTGCTCAATACGGTTGCCGCTGGGCTCCTGGCGGTCAGTGAGCACGGCGATGAGATTTCCGAAAAGGAAGTCACCAGTACCATCGCCGAGGCTTGGGCTCTCACCAAGGCTTTGGAATCCGCTACCCCCAACTGGCCAAAACTCCGCGGCGAATTGCGCCGCACCTTCACTGCCGACGACGCCAAACCACTTGACCTATTACCCCTTGGCGCCGCTTGGTGGGTTTCGGATTCAGGGGCTCGCGGCATCACCTTGGCTCTCTGGGACAGAACCGCAGCCGAAATCTGCAGCGCCACCACGGCACGTCCGGCAGGCACTGACGCCGCCTCATTCCACCAGTCTCGAATGATCACGGCATTTTGGAATGGGACGCTTTCAACTTTGCTAAGCGGGCCATTTAGACTCACCGCCCCAAAACTCAGCGCTGACGGCAAACTGTCGCCAACCAGCGGTTCGGTGAGAAGCTTGGTAGAGGCAAAGGAGACGAGCACGGACGCCTTTGGGGAAAAAGAGTTGGGTGCTATCGCCAATCGGCTACGCCCAACGGTGAATCAAGCTGATTTCACCGCTTCGGCTGCGCCGTTCGCGCTGGTGGCTGCCAAATCCTTCGGAAAGCTAGAGCTAGACGAGCCCAATCAGTGCTTGGTTTGGTCGCTGCCAGTTGCGCCTCTGCCAGATGATTCTGGGTTGCAAACTGCCCTGGAAAGCCTTGACGCAGACTCAGGGACAACCGCTGGCAGCTCAGTCATAGCTAAGCTCTTCAAAAAAGCGCCAGACCAAATGCTGCAACTACGCCAAGAGATCACCCCGGCCGCCAACACCCGTATCGAAAACCTACTAGCTTTAGAAGCTAATCGGACAACGGTGGCTTTCGTCTTAATTCAACGAACTCTAAAACGTGGCCGAATCTGTTGGGAGCCATTGAGCGTTTTCACCCGCGGCAAAGAAAAACTGGAACTGATCAGCTTGGATTTTGACCTGCTCCGCAAATCTGGAAGCCTGCGCAGCTTGCTGCAACAGCACTGGGCACTTTGGACAAAACGTTCGGCCGAGTCTCCCCCGCTGCCAAACCGTTCTAAAATCGACCTACTCTGCGACGACGTCCGCGAATTAGCGGTGGAAGCGACAGCCACCGGGCGCAGCGCCTTCAGCCAGTTCCAACGGCAGCGCTGTCGCGAGCTGGCCGAACGCTGCGCCAGCTACGGATTAATAACCCTCAGCGATGCCCTAACCGCCCTAGAGGCCAAGTCCAGCGCCGCCCAACTCCTACAAGTGGTTTTCCTAGCCGACCGGGTCGCGGCGCTGCAAACGGTTGAGCCGAAGAACACAGCCGAGGAGGAGAACTAGGTGAATGCTGAGATTTATGAATTTGAGGCAGTGATTAGAGCCGAACAAGACCAGGCGGTGCGTATATCGCCGTTCCTTTTGATATCCGCACAGAATTTGGCAGGGGGCGCGTCAAGGTCCATGCTACTTTTGACGGCGAACCATACGATGGCAGCATCGTGAATATGGGAGTGAAAAACCCGGACGACTCGGTTTGCCATATTCTCGGAGTTCGCAAGGACATAATGGCAAAAATTGGCAAGCAACCAGGCGACACATTGCATGTGACAGTAATAGAAAGAGCGTGATGGGAAGTGGATTTCAAAATAGCGCAGAAAGAGCTATACCGGCCAACACTTGCGCCTACAATTGTGAGTGTTCCGGAAATGGCTTTCATTATGATAGACGGTGCCGGAGACCCGAACACCAGCCAGGATTATATTGCCGCAGTGGAAACGCTGTACGGACTGTCCTACACCATAAAAATGGGCAACAAAGACAAGCTAGATTATGTCGTGCCCCCGCTTGAAGGCTTTTGGACAGTGGCTGACGACACTTTTAGAGGCGACACAGACATTATCGACAAGAGCAAGTTCAGTTGGACATTATGCATTCGCCAGCCGGAGTTCGTTACGGCAGAGATTTTTGCGGACGCGAAAACGAAGCTTGCCCGGAAAAAGCCGGATTTGGATTTGTCCTTGGCACGGTTGGAATGGTTCACCGAGGGGCTGTGTGCCCAAGTCATGCACATCGGCGCCTATGACAAAGAACTTGCCACGATAGCGGCACTCGACCGCTTTATTGCCGATTCCGGTTATTGTGCGGATATGTCTGGTTCGCGTCGACACCACGAGATTTATCTCAACGATCCGAGAAAAACCACACCGGAAAAGTTGAAAACCGTGCTTCGGCATCCGATCTCAAAACAATGAATAGCGGCAGGCAACATAGTGCTTGTGCCGCGTAGAAAGCCCTGTACAAGGTAGTGTTCCGCGACCGCTGCGCTCACCGACTCTGTGCCGTCAGCTGGCCGTGATCCCGAACAGCTATTATTAAGCGTTTTGTTCTTCAGAGAGGCAATTTGCTATGAGCTTGTTCACTCCTTTGCGCGGAGCCGGTTTGGCTCTCGCTTTTGCCATTACCCTCGGTGGATGCAGCCAGCCGGCAACCCCCACCGCTGATTCGACGCCCAACCCGGGAGCGTCCCAGTCACCTGCCACAAAAATCTCTATCGCCATGCAGCCCTGGTTGGGCTACGGAGCTTGGTACATTGCCAAAGAAAAAGGATTCTTCACCGAGAACAACCTCGAGGTCGAGTTGCCTGATTTCGACGCCGACGCAGACATGGTTGCCGCTCTCGCCAGTGGCCAGGTGGACGCCATGAATGTGGCTTCGCACACTGCGCTGCGAATGATCGAGGAAGGCGTTGACATCAAAGTGGTCCTGCTGCTGGATGCCTCCACCTCGGCAGATGCCATCTTGGCCACTGCGG
>JAITSW010000090.1 GCA_031287505.1 Propionibacteriaceae bacterium | reverse complement strand
CCCTGGTCGTCATAAGAAGCGGACATGCCATACAAAGACGGATCGAAAACTTCGGTGGCAACGTCTACGTCTTCGTTGGCCTGCTTGAGGCTCAGCGAGATGCGGCGACGCTCCAAGTCGAGATCGATAATCTTCACCAGCACCTCGTCGCCCACGGCAACAACCTGCTCTGGAATCTCAACGTGGCGAACCGCCAACTCGGAGACGTGAACCAAGCCCTCGATGCCCTCGCCAACACGGACAAACGCGCCGAACGGCACCAACTTGGTGACCTTGCCGGGGACAATCTGGGCGATTTGATGCAAGCGTGCGAAAGTCTGCCAAGGATCCTCTTGAGTAGCCTTGAGCGATAGGGAAACGCGCTCGCGATCCATATCGACGTCCAACACTTCGACGGTAACTTCCTGGCCAACCTCGATAACTTCAGCAGGGTGGTCAATGTGCTTCCAAGAAAGCTCGGACACGTGAACCAGGCCATCAACCCCGCCCAAATCGACAAACGCGCCGAAGTTGACGATGGAAGAGACGACACCCTTGCGAATCTGACCCTTGGCGAGTTGATTGAGGAAGGTGTGGCGAACCTCAGATTGGGTTTGCTCAAGCCAGGCCCGACGCGATAGCACTACATTGTTGCGGTTTTTGTCAAGCTCGATGATTTTAGCTTCAAGCTCCATGCCAATGTAGGGCTGCAAATCGCGAACCCGGCGCATTTCAACCAAAGACGCCGGCAGGAAGCCGCGCAGCCCGATATCGACAATCAGACCGCCCTTGACAACCTCGATGACCTTGCCCAGCACAACGCCGTCGGCTTCCTTGATCTCTTCGATTGTGCCCCAAGCCCGCTCATACTGAGCCCGCTTCTTGGAGAGGATGAGCCGACCTTCTTTGTCTTCTTTCTGCTGAACCAACGCCTCAACGTGGTCGCCGAGCTGGACAATATCGAAAGGGTCCACATCATGCTTGATGGAAAGTTCCTTAGAAGGAATAACGCCTTCAGTTTTGTAGCCGATATCGAGGAGGACCTCGTCTCGATCTACCTTGACGACTACACCAGAAACGATGTCTCCGTCATTAAAAAATTTGATGGTCGCGTCGACAGCTTTCTGGAAATCTTCCGCCGTGCCGATGTCGTCTACCGCAACCTGAGCCTCAGTAGGAGAGGAGGTCATATAATATGGCTCCGATTAAATATGCTAGTTGGGTGCACCAACCCTCCCGCTGTTTCACGGGGAGCGTGGCCTACTATGTCTGAGGTCACACTGGGCACAATGCAATTGCCAAGCCTACCGGGCTACCTCTGAACTCGCAAAAATACAAGATTTCGAAGATTTACCCGTTCTTTTACTGCCTGCCGTTACCAAAGACACCCAAGAAATGATCTAAGCTCAACATGTCGTCATAACGAGTCGAAGGGGTTGCATATGAACGAAGAAGAGTTCGGTGCCTTCTATGAGTCAATGTTTCCGAGCCTTATCCGTTTTGGGGTGCGAGAGCTCGATACGCCGGTGGCCGCCAGAGCCGCTGTGGGTACGCTGCGCGCGGTATGGGTGAAGAACTACCCCTTCCCCGAAGACGAGCAGGAATTGCAACAACTTGAATCCGTGACTTTTACCATCATGCAGGAACATGTCCGCGACGTCCTGCGCCCGACAAAGCATCACTTTGGGAAGAAGAAGGCGGAAATACAGGCTTCCGGCTATAACCCCGATATTGCTTACCGCAACATACCCGATGCCAAGATCGCACAGGGTATTTCCACGCTCGACGCATCAGAGCGCGACATTCTGGGCTGGATTACCGACGGTTATGCCGTTCCGGAAGTGGCAGCTCTATTGGAAACATCTTTGACGGATGCCGGCAAGCGCCTCAAGCAGGCCCGTGATAATTTTGCCGCTGTTGTCAGCGGCGGGCTAAATCCAGCTAGCGACGAGGTCTTGCTGCCTCGGAATATGTTGAGTTTCGTAGCCCAGGCTCAGAAATTGCTAATGGACGCCACAGTTCCCTCCCTCACGCCACGCTTCTCTCAAGAAGAACTTGACTCCATCAAAGTCTTGGGAGACGCCGGGCTAACTGAGATAGTCGCCACAGCTAAGCAGCCTGCCCTCTCCAATTACATGGGCAGTTCGAAAGTGGCTGAGCCAGTTCCGGCGCCGCCGATAGCTGCGCCAGCCCCGCAAACTCCGGCTCCGACACCCCAAGTTGCCGTAGAGCCGGCGGCAGCAGCCCCGGAGAAAACACCGGCCGCGGTTTACTCCCCCGCCCCGGCCGCCCCGGAAGCTCCCGCTGCGCCTGGAGTGGTAGCCGATCCGGTTGAACCCACTCCAGAACTAGCCTCGAAGGGTAAGCCAAAGCCGTCCGCTGTCGACGCGTCTGCGATACCTGATTTTGAGCCGCCCTTGGTTCCACCCGTGTCTGCCGCCGAGCAGGCAGCTGCTCGATTGGAAGCACGCGAGGAACGCAAGATGGAACATGGGGAAGCTAGCGGAAAGGGCCCAACAAAGAAGGAAC
>JAITSW010000069.1 GCA_031287505.1 Propionibacteriaceae bacterium | reverse complement strand
GATTTCAACGTCGAAGAGCGGCGACTTCACTGTGGTGCCAAAGAGCGGCTGGTAACGTTCGTCGTCTGGGTGGGCGATGAGCGCGCACACCGCCGGAATCAATTCCGGGCGCGTGGTCTCGATGTAAATCGGGGCTTTTTCCCCATGGAAGGCCACGCGGTAGTAGTGGCCGGGGTACTCGCGGGCCTCCAACTCGGCCTGTGCCACCGCCGTTTGGAAGGTGACATCCCAAAGGGTCGGAGCCTCGGAGAGATAAGCCTCACCGCGAGCCCGGTTGCGCAAGAAGGCCTTTTGGGCCACCCGCTGCGACTGCGGGGAAATCGTGGCGTAGAGCGAACTCCAATCCACCGACACTCCCACCGTGCGCCACAGCGACTCGAAGACCTGCTCGTCCACGGCGGTCAGCCGCACACACAACTCGACGAAGTTCTTCCGGCTTATCGGCACCTGCTTCTTCGGGTCTGGTTTGGCCGGCGGCTCAAAATGCGGATCGTAGGGTAACGAGGGAACACAGCGGACCCCGTAGAAATTCTGCACCCGTCGTTCGGTGGGCAGCCCGTTGTCGTCCCAACCCATCGGGTAGAACACCTGCTTGCCCCGCATCCGCTGGTAGCGGGCGATCAAGTCGGTGTGGGTGTAGCTGAAGACGTGGCCCACGTGCAGCGAGCCCGAAACCGTCGGAGGAGGGGTGTCGATGGAGAACACCTGTTCTCGAGACTGGGGACGGTGGAAGGTGTAGGTGCCCGCCTTCTTCCAGATTTCTTGCCATTTTGCCTCTAAGCCTTCCAATGCCGGACGCTCGGGCACGGTTTCGATAATTGCCTCGCTCACGTCGCATAGCTTAGTGTCCCGAGGGCGTGTGTGCCCAAGCTTGCGGGCTATCGGGGTTGCCGCGCACGTAAAGAACCTTCTGTTGCCATATAGATGTCTGCGCAGTTTGAATCGAAAACGATCGGCTCGAAAACTGTTTTGCGTTTGCATACGCCTGGCTGCGATGAACGGCTTGTTCGTTTGAATCTGCTAATGCCACCCCGAAAGCCAACTCAGCCAAAGCGATCGGGCTGATTGCGCAAACTCTGGAAGCCGCCCTGCCTCATCACGTGGCAAGGGAAAGCGCGTGACAGAGCCGTATAAGTTGTCACACCTACGTCCTCCGGTTGCCTCCTCGCTAGCCTGCCGGGTCGGCTTGCTCAGACAGTAGGTGCGGTGGGTTGTCGGTGTGGACGCATCAGATCGCTCCTCCCAACTCCAGCACCTCCAAATACTCGCGGAAGCGGAAATCCCCCAGATCGCCGTGCCTGACATATCGCTTGTCTTGGGGATCGGAGCCGGGAGGAGCCTCAGGTATGCCGGTGAGGCACGTCAGCCACCAAAGGAACTCATCGCAGACGAATGCCGTGCCCTCAACCTTGCGGTTGAAGACGAACGGCCCGTCGGTCTCAATCGGGATCGATACCCGCTGTTGATGCTGATATTGGGCCTCGAGGAGCCGGTAAGACAGGGAACTCCACCGATCCGGGATCTCCGGATCCGGATCGTACAGACACTGCCAAGCAGTATCCAGTTCAGCTACCCAGTCAGTCTCGTCAGGGAACATGCTCTTCAGCGCCAACTCCAGTGCCAACTGGTCATCTTCGGCATTCTCATCTTCACGGTGGCCAAAGTCGACTCCGGACTTCAGGCGGGCGATCGAGTCCTCGTTCGTGCATGTCAATAGGATCGAGGGTATCCCAATCAGCTCGTCGTCCCGCTCGTAGATCAACTGCGGACACGCATCCGCCGGGATACGGTAGAAGCCGAACTTCTCAACCAGGAGACGTTCGAACTCCTCAACTCGGATCGGCCGCAGATCGGCCTTCTTCCACCGCTCCAAAAGGTCATCCATCTGCTCCGCCGAGTAGCTGTTCAGCATTTCATTTCCAGTGTGCCGAAGAACGCATGCGAATTCGGGGTTCGCTTCGCTGGATGGTAGTGGCAGAACTTGCCCGCCCCACCCTGGTCTTTCTCGGGCCCGATGGGCGTCTTCTTCTTCGCACCAGACGCCACGCTCTTTGCCCCGGACTGAGTTGTGGACCAGGTGTCTAGTCCTTTCTGGGCACGGCCAATAGCTGCATTGGAAGGGATATTTTTGCCCATCATAAGCCTCCGTTGCGCCTCATCGTGCCACTTAATTGATGCTACCTCGACCGCCGCTACGCGCACAAGAACTTCTCCGACAGTCCCTTCGCTCCGCAAGCGAGGATCCATCTAGACTTCCCCATCCGGTAGAGCAAGACAAGTGCTGTAAGCCCTCGCTGACAAAGACGCAGCCTGTTTCACCCGACTCGATCACCATCGTCTCCAAAGAATTCGCCACCTTGGCGGCGCAGTTCCGCCAAGTCAATACGTGGCATAACCATCCGCAAAGCACGAAATTCTGCTGCGGTGACCAGGCGTTTAGGTTGCCATTTAGCCGGGTCTAGTCGGATTGGAATCAGTTTAGCCACCGGACGGTGATTCCTGGTAACTGTGAATTCTTCGCCTCTCTCGACACGATCCATCACTTGAGCAGAGTTATTCCGAAGCTCGCGCTGAGAGATAACAGTAGCCATATTCCAAATGTAGCGCAGGCGTAGCACACTCGTCTGCCGCTGGTTTCCCACTGACTTCATGTTAGCGATGAGGCCAATGTTTCCTTAAACCCCACAAGGGGTTGACGGTGGCATTACGGGGTGAAACTACCGGGGTGCGCCCTAGGCGGTTGGCCAAAGGAGAGGATATGGTCGATAAGGCTACTAGGGAAGCCGTCTTCGCGCACTTCGCCATCCCCAGCTTGATCGGGGGCTATCGAATGCGTGGGGTCGATTTTGCACTCGAGATTTAGCACTCGGTTTGATTGAGTGCTAGCAAAGGTATAGATTTCTCATTAGCACTCTCATAGTGAGTGTGCCAACAGACATAAGAATTTTGGGCGCTCAGTTGGCGTCCATACGACGAAAGGGTTACAAAGTGGCAGTTTCAATCAAGCCGCTCGAGGACCGCATCCTCGTCCAGCCGTTGGAGGCTGAGCAAACCACAGCTTCCGGGTTGGTTATCCCCGATACCGCCAAGGAGAAGCCGCAGGAAGGCAAAGTTATCGCCACTGGTCCAGGCCGCGTTGACGACTCGGGCAAGCGCATTCCGCTTGATGTCGCGCAGGGCGACATTGTCATCTTCTCCAAGTACGGCGGCACTGAGGTTAAATACGACGGCGCTGAGTATTTGCTGCTCAACGCGCGCGATATCTTGGCCGTAGTCGTTAAGTAAGGGTTGCACATGGCAAAGATTCTTCAGTTTAATGAGGAAGCACGGCGTTCGCTGGAGCGGGGTGTTGACGCTTTGGCGAATACCGTCAAGGTCACCCTCGGCCCCAAAGGCCGCTATGTCGTCCTCGACAAGAAGTGGGGCGTTCCCACTATCACCAATGACGGTGTGACCGTTGCCAAAGAGGTTGAGCTCGACGATCCGTTCGAGAATCTCGGCGCTCAGCTGGCAAAAGAAGTGGCCACCAAGACGAACGATGTCGCAGGCGACGGCACCACCACCGCCACTGTGTTGGCGCAGGCTCTGGTGCATGAGGGCTTGCGCGCGGTTGCCGCCGGCTCCAACCCGATCGCGCTCAAGCGCGGCATTGACGCTGCCGTGGCCGCCGTTGAGGCTGAGTTGGCGCGCTTGGCGCGCACAGTCGATTCCACCGACGACATGGCCAGTGTTGCCACCATCTCTTCGCGCGACGAGCAGATCGGAACTTTGATTGCCGACGCTTTCGACAAGGTCGGCAAGGACGGTGTCATCTCGGTTGAAGAGTCTCAGACCATTGAGACGGTTCTCGATTTCTCCGAGGGCATGCAGTTTGACAAGGGTTACCTCTCGCAGTACTTCGTCACCGATGCCGAGCGCATGGAAGCGGTGCTCGAAGATCCCTATATCTTGATCAATCAGGGCAAGATTTCGGCCATGGCCGATTTGCTCCCAGTGCTTGAGAAGGTAATCGGCGCGGGTGGCACCTTGCTGGTCATCGCCGAGGATGTTGACGGCGAGGCGCTTTCGACGTTGATCGTCAACAAGATTCGCGGCATCTTCACTTCGGTGGCTGTCAAGGCTCCGGCTTTCGGCGATCGCCGCAAGGCCATGCTCGAAGATATCGCCATCCTCACCGGCGGTACGGTCGTAACTCCAGATATCGGCATCAAGCTTGACCAGGTTGGCCTGGATTCGCTGGGACGTGCGCGCCGCGTTGTCATCGGCAAAGACAACACCACGATTGTGGACGGTGCTGGCGCCAAAGAAGCAGTTTCCGGCCGCGTGGCGCAGATCCGCGCCGAGATCGATCGCACCGAGTCTGATTGGGATCGCGAAAAACTCCAAGAGCGTTTAGCCAAATTGGCTGGCGGTGTCGCGGTTATCCACGTTGGCGCGGCTACCGAGGTTGAGCTCAAAGAGAAGAAGCACCGCATCGAAGATGCCGTTTCCGCTACTCGCGCCGCTATCGAGGAAGGCATCGTCGCTGGCGGCGGTTCCGCCCTGGTGCATGCGGTTCGCGTCCTCAAAGACGGCTTGGGTCTAACAGGCGACGAGCTTGCGGGTGTGTCTATCGTGGCCAAGGCCGCGGTTGAGCCACTGCGCTGGATCGCCGAAAACGGTGGCGAGCCGGGTTATCTTATTGTCT
>JAITSW010000227.1 GCA_031287505.1 Propionibacteriaceae bacterium | reverse complement strand
CGTTCACACATGTGAAAGCCAGCAAACGGCCACCGCCGGTGGCGAAGAGTTCGCTGACCAACCCGCACTCGGCGCACAGGGTCAGCCCAAAAGAGGCGTTCTCAACATTGCAGCCAGTGATCACTCGGCCATCGTCCACCAACGCCGCCGCTCCAACCAGATAGCCTGAATACGGCGCATAGGCCAGCGCGGCAGCTTTGACGGCTGCTGCCCGAAGCGCGTCCCAATCCACTTGGCTCATCCTTTGTATGCCGTCCCCTCTTGGGCTGGGGCCCGCACCTTGCCCACCAAACCGGCGACCGCGAAAATCGTCGCCAAGTACGGCGTCATCAGCATGAACTGGGACGGGATACCCACCCCGACCACGCCCAGGACGTTCTGTAAGTTGTCGGCAAAACTGAAGAGCAAGGCCGCCGCTAAGGCACCACCGGGTTTCCAGCCTCCCAAAATCATCGCGGCCAGCGCGATGTAGCCGCGTCCGGCACTCATATCTTTGCCAAAGGCCAAACCGGCCGCCACCGTGAAGAAAGCGCCGCCCAGGCCGGCTATCGCGCCGCCCAAAATGGTGTTTAGCACTCGGGTGCGGTTCACCTTGATGCCGACGGTGTCGGCTGCGCGCGGGTGCTCGCCGCAAGCCCGCATCCGCAAGCCCCAGCGTGAGCGGAAGAGGAAGACCTGCAAGGCCGCAACGGCCAGATACATGATGTAAACCAGCACGTTCTGGGAGAAAAGCACCGGCCCCAGCACTGGAATCTGCGAAAGCAGCGGAATCGGCCAGGTCGGCAGCGTCGTCGGCACGAAGACCTCTTGGTTCTTCGTCAACACCGTCGAGAAGAAATAGCTGGTCAGACCGGTGACCAACACGTTTAGCACCACGCCCACGATGATGTGGTCTACCCAATACCGCACCGCGAAGAGCGCCAACAGCGCCCCGACCAGGGCACCTGCCAAAGGCGCGCAGATCAGTCCCAGCCAAGGGTTGCCAGTCAGTGAGCCGATGACCGCGGCTAAGAACGCCCCGGCCAAAAGCTGGCCTTCGATAGCCACATTGATCACGCCCACATGCTCGCAAACGCAGCCCGCCATAGCCCCGAATACCAGCGGCACGGAGAGGAAGAGCGTCCCGGAAAGCAAACCGGTCACCTGCAGCGGCTGGTCTTTCCCAGCCACCGCCCACAGCAAAAACGAGCTTACGAAGGCGAAACCGAAAAGGGCTGGGAGCCAAATGCCGATCTTGGCGCGGGCGGCTGTCCAACGCCAAGCCCAGACACCCAAAACGCCTTGGACAAAAGCCAAAACACCGATACCCGCCAACGTCGGAACTTCGAAACGCAGAGTTCCCAGCCATTCGCTTCCGGTGGGGATAGCCAGTTGAGAGGTCACATCGGCTCCGGTGTTCAGCGCAAAGCCAACCAAGGTGATTGCCGTCAGGACGCCATACGCGATGGGCGCCTTCCAAGAGATAGGCGCTAATGCCCGCGAAACTTCGACCGGATTGGCGGGGGTGGCCACGGTTACACTCATGCTCTCACCTGCGCTACCACCTTGGATTTGGCTGGTTTCTTGGCGCGTTTTCGCCGATCCGGATCAGGCAGCCTAAAGATCGAACGCACCAATGGGGGTGCCGCAATCAGCAGCACAATCACCGACTGCAACACCAAGATCACGTCGATTGGCGTTCCGGTGGACGATTGCATCAGATAGCCGCCAGCCCGCAGGCCGCCAAAAAGCAAGCCGGCCAAGACCGTCCCCACCGGATTCGAACGACCGAGCAAGGCCACCGTGATGGCGTCAAAACCGAAGGAACCGGCCACATTCGTCGATAATTGCTGGTCCGAGGTGGAGAGCAGCTGCGTGGTGGACGCCAGGCCGGCCAAACCGCCAGCCAACACCATCACCCAGACGAATGACGTGGCGACGTTCATCCCGGCGGCGCGGGCCGCGTCGGCGTTCGCGCCCACCGCCCGAATGCGGAATCCAAGCGTAGAACGCTCCATCAACCACCAGACGCCCACGGCTGCCGCAATAGCCAGCAAAAAACCTATGTCAATAGGCGTGTCAAATAGATGGGGTAGGCGGGCACCGGCGTCCACCGGCGGGCTGACGGGATTATTCGATCCCGGCTTGCGGAAGGAATCCAAAGTGAGCAGCCAGCCGAGGAAGAAAACCGCGATGGAGTTGAGCATGATGGTGACGATGACCTCATTTGCCCCGGTTTTCGCTTTCAAAATGCCTGGGATGAAGCCCCAAAGCGCGCCGCCTGCAAACGCGCCGACCACACAGGCGATCAGATGCAGGCAGGGCGGAAGATGGAAGGCGAAACCGATGAAACCGCACAACGTCCCGCCGATGACGATCTGCCCTTGGGCGCCGATGTTGAACAGCCCCGCGCGAAAGCCGATACCCAAGCCCAGACCTGCGAAAATCAGCGGCGTGGACATGCTGACGGTATTTGCCAGCGGGGAAAGGAACTCGCCAAGTGTTGAAGAGCGGTCGATGCGGAAAACCGCCCCCTGGAAAAGCGCCGAGTAGGCACCCGCCACCGAATCCCACAGCGCGGCGAAGAAATCGCCGGGGCGGTAGCCCAGATAAGCAGCGGTAGCCTGCACTTGCGGATCGACGGCCGCGATCAGGATTGCCCCTACCAGCAGGGCAATGACTATGGCCAAAACAGTGGTCAAGACCGACCCTTGGACGATCTTTGCCCAGGTACCGCGCCAATCCTTGGGCGCTTCGACAAGCTCACTCATTGCTAGCTCCTTCCGGCTCTGGAGCAGGTTGGGCGATTTCCGGTTGGCGGTGCCCCGTGTTCGCCATTCCGGCCTCCGAGCCGGAATCACCGGTTAGGGATCGTCGCGGAGATTCCGGACCAAGCCCGGGATGACTGGTGGGGGAATCGGAATGGCCGATGGCGGGATCAGAATGGGAAGCGGGGACGACTCCAGCCATCATCAGGCCTAGATCCTCCCTTGAGGTGTCTTTCGAAACGATGCCCACAAACTTTCCGCGGTACATCACCGCGATGCGGTCGGCTAGCGCGCTCACCTCGTCCAATTCGGTGGAGACGATGACCACCGGAGTGCCTTTATCCCTTTCGGCGACGATGGAGGCGTGGATGAACTCGATGGAGCCGATG
>JAITSW010000144.1 GCA_031287505.1 Propionibacteriaceae bacterium | reverse complement strand
TAGCGATGAAATGCACCGACCCCAACCGGTCTAGGGGCTCGGCAGTGACAGGGGTAACCAGCGGCATGACTATTTCACCAACCCTAAGATAAGTTCGGCCAGCTTGTCGGCGGCATCCGGCGAAACCAGCGAACGAGCGGCCTGGCTCATCTGAGATAGACGAGCCTCGTTGTGTGCCAGCGGGGCAAAACTTCCAGCGACCCATTCAGCGCTCAACTCGGCATCTGGGAGCACTATGGCAGCTCCGGCGTTCACCAAGAATTGGGCGTTCAAAGCCTGTTCCCCGTTTCCATGTGGCAGAGGGACGAAGACAGTGGGCAAACCCACCATCGCCGTTTCGATTACGGTAGCAGCGCCAGAGCGTCCGAGCATCAAATCTGCCGCTGCATAGGCATCTTCCATGGCACTAACGTAGGCCAGCGGACGATAGACGGCTTGTGTTTGGGCATCGGTGAGCGACACCATCTGATCGGCGGTGTTGGCGGCACCCAACACGTGCAGAATGCTCACTCCCTGCGCGAGCACGCGCTCTTTGGCTCCGATGACCGCTTGATTCAAACTCCGGGCTCCCTGCGAACCGCCGCTGACCAGCACTGCCGGCCCAGTTGCCCCGAGCTTAAAGAACGCCCGCGCACTAGACCTGGCGGCAACTCGATCTAGCCCGGCTATTTGTTGCCGCACCGGCAAACCGACGAGTTGGGCACCGGGCAGCTGCGTGCCGGGGAAAGCAACCGCCACCACTTTTGCGAAACGGGCCGCCACTTTGTTGGCTAAACCAGCCCTGGCATTACCTTCATGGACTACCACCGGGATGCTGAGAGAACGGGCGGCTAAGTAGACGGGAAGGGAGACATAGCCGCCAAAACCTGCCACCACATCGGCGTTTTCGCCGCGCAAGATCTGTTTGGCCTGCGAAACTGCGTCCCGCACCCGCAGCGGCACCGCTAGGAGCTGCGGTGTTGGCTTTCTAGGTAGCGGCACTGAAGGGATCAGGGAGAGCTTAAGCCCAGCGGCCGGTATCACCGTAGTTTCCAAACCTTTGGAAGTGCCCACGCAAACGATCTCGACATCGGGTTGCCGAGCTTTCAAGGCTTGGGCGGTGGCGATCAAAGGGGAGGTATGCCCAGCGGTTCCCCCGCCTGCCAGAACGATCTTTGTCATGCCTGAATAACCGTAACCTTTAGTTTGGGTGCCTTCTTCGCGGGGGCATTTCGGGCGGCGGGGAGCTCGGCAGCACAGGCCAGCAAGAGTCCGATGCCGCCCAATACCGCAACCAATGACGACCCGCCCGAAGAGAGAAATGGCAGCGGCACCCCAAAAACTGGGAGCATACCCAACTCCACCGCAATATTCACCATAGCCGCAGTCAGAATCCAGGCGGTGATGCCGGCGGAAGCGTAGCGGAAAAACGCGATATCTGAGCGCAACGAGATTTGGAAGCCGGCAAAGCCCAGGACGGCGAAGAGGGCGATGACAAGCAAAACGCAGACGAGCCCCAGCTCCTCTCCGGTAACCGCCAAAATGTAGTCGGTATGGGCCTCGGGCAGACCACTCCATTTTTGCCTGGACGCGTTCAACCCGACTCCAAACCAACCACCCCGGGCAAAGGCCAATTGAGCTGAGGCTTGCTGATAGTTCGAGCCGGCTAGATCGCTGGCGGGATTCAGGTAGGCGAGAATTAGAGCCACCCGTCTCGGATCGGAAACGATGTAGGCCACCACGACCAACGCGATCGGGGCAATGATCAGGCCCAGGATCCGACCTGGAACCCCGGCTATCCACAGCATCAGCATCAGCACGGCCGCCAGCACAACGCCGGTGCCCAAGTCGCGCTGCACCACCACCAATGCTGCAAAGAGAATACCGACGGCAAAGAAAGGCAGCAGCAGATGGCCAGGGCGGTTTACCAGCTCCGATTTAGCCTGAGATTTCACCGCAAACACCGCAGCACCCCACCACACCAACGCCAGTTTTCCAAATTCGGCCGGTTGAATGCGCACATCGCCGATTAGGTTCACCCAGTTTCGGTTACCGCCCATTTCGTGGCCAACGCCGGGCACAAAGGTAAGCAGCTCCAGCGCAAAAACAAAGGCCAAGGCGAACCAGGCAATCACCCTGCCCCAGTCTGAGCACAAGAAGGCGACAACCCGGTTGGAAGTTAGCCAGTGGGCGATCGCCTTGATTCCCCCCGCCTGGTTTGCCTCAAAAGCCCGAGGCCGCCCCTGCCACGTCACCGCCAGATAAATGGCCGTCCCGAATAACATCCCGGCGGGTAAAAAGATGATTTGCCGGAAAGAAAAATGGAAGGGATCATCCCATTTTTCGATGCCTTCAAGCATTGAAGCGGACGCCACCATCACCATGCCGATGACGAGCAGCATAATAGTGGGCACCAACACCAGATACCGAAAAGCATGGGGATGATCGAGCAGTTCGCCCAAGCGCGGAGAACGGCTCTTTCCAAGAGCTGCCGGCGAAGTCACGACTGCTCCCCCGCCAATTCATGTACCGCTGCCGCGAATGCCTCGCCACGTGCGCCATAGCCCGAATACATGTCTAAGCTGGCAGCCCCGGGAGCCAGCAACACCACATCGGATGGCTCAGCTTGGGAATGTGCCCAACGCACCGCTTGCGGCATTGCCGAATCACCGGTGTCGTCGATGACGAATACCGGTATTTCGGGCGCGATTCGAGCTAACGCCGCCGCAATTATTCCCCGGTCGATCCCTAAAAGCGCAACTGCTCTTATTCTTAGCCGCATGGTGGCAATCAACTCATCGAAATTGGTGCCTTTCGACTGCCCTCCAGCTATCCAAACCACCTTGTCAAAGGCCGATAACGAGGCTGCCGCCGCATGCGGATTGGTGGCTTTGGAATCATCGACAAATCTCACCGAACCCAGCTCGGCGACGAATTGAATCCGATGGTCGCCCAGGCGAACCTGCCGCAATCCTTTTGCCACCGACGTCGGATGTACTCCAAACGAGCGTGCCAGGGCCGCCGCCGCCAGGGCATTTTCAACGTTGTGGGGTGCGAATGGGGAAATATCGGATAGTTTGGCAACTTCGATAGCGGAGTCATGCCGCTGCTTGATGAAGGCCCGGTCTACCAAAAGGTCGTCGACAATCCCCAGCATAGACGGTTCAGGCGTGCCCAAGGTGAATCCGACAGCACGAGCACCCTCGACCACGTCCGCTTCCCTAACAAGCGCTTCGGTGCTGGCATCTGCCACGTTATAGACGCACGAGGCCAGCACATTTTGGAAGATTCGACCCTTGTCGGCGTTGTAGCCACACATCGGGTCAGGCTGCGTGGGATCGTCGGCGTACCACTCCAAATGGTCTTCTTGGACGTTCAAGACGGCAGCAGAATGCAGTGACAAAGTGCTGACCCAGTGCAGCTGGAAGCTGGAAAGCTCCACGGCGAAGACGTCATATTCCTCTTCATCTAATATCGCCTCGATAATTGGGCGCCCGATATTCCCCACCTCCGCCACCCGCAGCCCATCGGCGGCGAGCATGGCGGTGAGCATGTTGACGGTTGTGGTCTTGCCGTTGGTGCCGGTCACCCCCAACCACGGGACGCCCCGATCCGGCTGCGTCATCCGCCAGGCAAGCTCGACTTCTCCCCAGATTTGGATCTGCGAAGCGGCGGCGGCCGAAAAGAGTTGATGCCCCGGACGCCACCCCGGCGAGGCAACCACCAAATCAAAACCTGCGACATCTATAGTGCCGGCCCCGGCTCCCAATCGGGTTTCCGCCCCCAAAATATCGAGCAGATTACCCTTGTCGCGATTGGCATCGGAATCTGAATCGTCTACAACAGTGACTTGGGCTCCTAGGTGTAGCAACGCGTCAGCCGCCGCAAAACCCGAACGTCCCAGACCTGCTACCAAGACCCGCGCAGCTGGCCAGGAGGAGAGCCGGTCAGTTAGCTCGATCATCAGCCGCCCACAACCCACTCGGCGTAGAAAATGCCGACCCCCACGACGGTGAAGAGCCCGGCGATAATCCAAAGCCTAATGACTATAGTGGGCTCAGCCCATCCCATAAGTTCAAAGTGATGCTGCAGGGGCGCCATCTTGAAGAGCCGTTTGCCTTTGGTGAATTTGAACCAGCCCACCTGCAAAACCACGGAGAGCGTGATTATCACGAATAGGCCGGCGACAATGACGGTGAGCAACTCGGTGCGGGTGCAGACCGACAAACCGGCGATGGCACCCCCTAGAGACAACGATCCGGTGTCACCCATAAAGATCTTCGCGGGAGTGGCATTCCACCACAAGAAACCAAAACACGCCCCGGCCAGAGCCAACGAGACCACGACTAAATCCAGCGGATCGCGCACGTCGTAACACTGGGGCCCGGCATCTGCCCAGCCGCAGGATTTGTTGTACTGCCACAGGTTGATAATGGCAAAAGCGGCAAAGACCATAGCCGCCGCCCCCGTGGCCAAGCCATCTAGGCCATCGGTGAGATTGGCGGCATTCGACCAAGCCGCGACAATGAACACCACCCAGATGATTGCGGCCCAAACCGGAAGCCCCAGCCAGCTGATGTCGCGAAGGAACGAAACGTACCGCGAACCCGGAGTCACCCCCCTATCGTCTGGAAAACACAAAGAAAGATATCCGAAAGTGAGCGCGATCAAAGACTGTAGCGCCAACTTGACCTTGGCATGCAATCCGAGGTTGCGCTCCCGGGAGATTTTGATCCAATCGTCTAGAAAGCCAATCAACCCCAGACACACTGTCAAGCCCAGCACCAAAACGCCGGAAGCCGTCGGAGGCGACAGCGTCGCCACGTGGGCCACCGCATAGGCGACTACCGTTGAAATCACCACCACGATTCCACCCATAGTCGGAGTGCCGCGTTTGGTGTGGTGCGTGTTCGGGCCGTCGTCGCGAATGAACTGCCCAAAGCCCCGGCGCACCAGCCAACGGATGGCAAAACGCGTACCGATGATGGTGCCGACCAGCGCAATAGCGGCAGCAAGCAGGACAGTTCTCATCTATCAGTCCTCTCGCCCAATCAGTCCGCTAGCAACCCTCTCCAACGCTAGTCCGCGGGAGGCTTTCACCAACACCACATCTGACGGCGTGGCGAGACTTCGCGTCACTTTGGTTGCTTCTTCGACATCAGCTACCAGCAGCGCTTTTGTGGCCGAACCTGCAACCCCCGCAGCTAAAGCAGAGCCAAACTCCCCCACCGCAATCAAGTGATCGATGCCCAGGTGGGCTGCCTGCGCGCCGAGTTCGGTGTGCAGCCCAGCTGCTTCACCTCCAAGCTCCAACATGTCTCCCAAGACGGCGATGACCTTCCCCCCAGCGCGCCGCAAGCCAACTGCCGCGGCCAATGCCGCCCGCATCGAATCCGGATTGGCATTGTATGAATCGTTGAGAACGAGTAACCCGTCAGCTCGGATTTCGAGTTGCATGCGCAAAGGCGATTGGATTTTCGCCTGGCTCAGCGCCGCAGCCACTTGATCCAGCTCCAGCCCGGCGCACAGTGCTGCTGCGGCGGCGGCTGTGGCATTTGACACCTGGTGGGCTCCGGTAACCTGCAATTGCACTCTTTCCCGCGCACCTGTCGAAGTTTTCAAGAAGAACGAGTATTGCTCCAGCTCTCTGGCTTGAATATCGGTCGCCCAAACGCGCAAGTCCCCAAAGCCCGGCTCTGCACCCAGCGCAAAACCTGCAATTTGGGCAGGTGCTGGCGGCCGCATCTGGGCGACCAACTCATCTTGGGCGTTCAGCACCGCCCAGGAGCGGGCGGCTTGCACCAATTCGCCCTTAGCCTGCGCGATAACATCCCGAGAGCCAAACTCGCCAACGTGCGCCACTCCCACGTTAACCACCAGTGAAATATCCGGAGGCACAATCTGAGCCAACTGGGAAATATGGCCGACGCCCCGAGAGCCCATCTCGGAAACCAAGAACCGAGTACTCGAATCCACGCGGGCGGCCGTTAACGGCACCCCGATCTCGTTGTTCTGCGAGCCCTTTGAAGCCACAGTTTCTCCGACGCCGCCCAGCACCTGGGCAAGCAGGTCTTTGGTGGAAGTCTTCCCAGTTGAGCCAGTGACGCCAATGGCGAGCAGGCCAGATTGTTGGGCGTCGCGCACGATTCGCCCGGCCAGTTTCGAGAGGGCGCCCACGACATCGGGAACAATAATCTGCGTCACATTGGCGTCCACCCGGCGTGTGACCAAAGCAGCGCTCGCGCCGCAGCTAGCCGCCATCTGCACATACGAATGCCCATCAACCCGCTCTCCGGCAATGGCTGCGAAAAGTGCGCCTGACTTTGCCTGCCTCGAATCGATTACCACATCCGGCCCGACGCTAACGCGCGAATCGCCAAGAAGCTCGCCACCCACAGTGTCAGCTATCCAAACCGCTTTTCGGCTATCCACTTTCTTCCTTTGCTAGCTTTGCCCATTCCTCTTGGACTACTTCAGCGTCAACAAAATCTATAACATGCCCGGCGAAAACCTGCTGCCGTTCATGTCCTTTGCCGAGGATAGCCACCCAATCGCCCCGTTGGGCTAATTTCAGCGCCAACGCTATGGCGTTTCGCCGCTCTCCCCCGTCGATAACCTCGGCAGAAGAATATTTCGCTTCCCGGTAGGCGCCGGAAAGAATTTCGTCGCGGATGTTTTGCGGATTCTCTGAACGCGGATTGTCGTCGGTGACGATAACCACATCCGAATTCGCAGCCGCGGCAATACCCATCGGAACGCGCTTGGCCTTGTCGCGATCGCCACCGCCGCCGATTACCGCAATGCGGCGCCCGGGAAGAGAAGCCAGAGCGGCACTTATCGCCTCCGGAGAGTGCGCAAAATCGATGACTACCGCAGGCGCGTCTTGCCCCAAGTCCACACGCTGCATCCGCCCGGGGACTTCCGCGTCGGCAAATCCCCGCAGAGCCGCAGCAAGATCATATTTGCCTTGGTCAATCAGCGCCGCAGCTACCAAGGCATTTCGCACACTGAACTCACCAGGCATCCCGAGCCGGAAATTATGCGTTCCACTAGGAGTTTTGAGTTCAATCTCAGATTTGGAAAAGCCAATGGCCTGCCGGGTAACCTGATAATCCGCTTCTTGCCTAACAGCTGCCGAATAGACTGGCAACTCCCCGGCGTCTTTGATTTGCCGCAGTAGCCGCCTGCCATAGGGATCGTCGATATTCACCACGGCTGAGCGACACCTAGCGGGGGTGAAAAGCGCCGCCTTGGTAAGGAAGTAGTCCTCTTGGGTGTGATGGAAATCTAAATGATCTGAGCCAAGATTTGAGAAAGCGGCGCAGCCGAAGACGATGCCGTCTACGCGGTTTAGAGCCAGTGCGTGTGAGGAAACCTCCATCGCCACCGCCTCAACTCCCAGGCTGAGCAAACGCGAGAGCGAGCGCTGAATGTCGGGAGATTCGGGAGTGGTCACCGTGGTGCTGGTGAGTGGCAGCGCCTGCGAGCCAATGCGCACCCCAAGCGTCCCCATTGTGGCAGCCTTGACTCCGGCTGCGGCCAAACCGGCAGCCAAGAGTGAGGCGGTGCTGGTCTTGCCCGTGGTTCCGGTGATGGCAAATAGCTCTAGCGAATCGGCTGGACGGCCACAGATTTCAGCAGCCAAATATGCCATCTGCACTCTAGGGTCATCAACTACCGCCACCGGAATCGTTGCGGCGGCGGCAATGTCGGCACCTTGCCGATCAGTGAGAATGGCCTTAGCCCCGCGTTGGATTGCCTCCTCATAATGCCAGGAACCGTGGGTGCTGCCGCCCGGTAAGGCCACATAGAGCCAACCCGGCTGCACCAACCGAGAGTCCAGCGCTATGCCGCTAAAACAGATGTCCTCAAATAGCGTCACGGTATAGACCTACTTGCCCTTAGGCTTGGCTTTGGGTTCGATTGGATACTTCGGCGTCTTAGTTGCCGAAGGTGCCACGCCGTAACGGGCCAGGGTCAAAGACATGATGTCTTGCTCAGCCGGCCCGGCCACCGAAGATCCGGATTTCCCATTATGCGGATCGTGGATGACGACGTAAACCAGGTATTGCGGGTTCTCCACCGGAGCTACCCCGATGGTCGAAACAACTCGGCGCTTTGAGAAGCAGCTGCAATCGAAATCGTATTCGAGAGCCGTTCCGGTTTTGGCACCCACCCGGTACCCGGGGACATCGAAAGTATGCGATGTGGAGTTGGCCGCCATGGCTTCCATGAGCGCGACAACCTGCGCGGAGGCTTCCTTGGAAATGACCCGGCGCGAATCCTCGGTCTCAAACGTCTGCTCGGTGCCATCGGCTAGCTTGGTCGAAGCCAAGACGCGTGGCTGATTATAGGTGCCGCCGTTGGTGACCGAAGCCACCGCCGCCGCCTCTTGTACCGC
>JAITSW010000103.1 GCA_031287505.1 Propionibacteriaceae bacterium | reverse complement strand
ACATCCAAATCTAAGAGCGCATTCTCGACAACCTCGCTCAAGGCCGGATGGATCCAATACTGGCCGCGGGCGGCTTTGCGAACGTCGATTTCCAACGACATTATCTGCGTCAGCGGTTGCAGCAGATTCGAGGCATCCGGGCCGATAATGTGGGCTCCAATGAGTTTCTTGGTCTTTGGGTTGGCCAGGAGCTTCACGAAATGCCCATCATCTCCCATCGCCCAGCCGTGGGCGGTTGACCGGTAGGGTCGGACGGCGCTGACATACGGCATGTCGGCAGTTGCCGCTTCGGCCTCGGTAAGCCCCACCCAGGCAACTTGCGGACGCGAAAACACCGCTTGCGGAACACACCTGGAATCCAGCTTGATTCGGCGTTTGGGATGCTCGATGTTGTGTGAGACCACCCGGGCTTGGGCGTTGGCGAAATGCTTGAGCTGTTTGGGCGAAGAAATGTCGCCCAAGGCGTAGACGCCGGGCGCTTTGGTGCGCTGATACTCATCGACAACCACCCGTCCAGCCGCATCCAGCTCGACGCCGGCGGCCTCGACGTTGAGCAGGTCGCCGTTGGGGATTCGCCCCAAGGCCAGCAGCACTTGGTCGCCCTCGTAGCCGTAGTCGATGCCGTCTTCATCCAACGTCTCGACGGTTATTTTGCCTTTGCTAGCTGAAAACCCGGTGATCTGCTGCCGCAAGCGCAGTGTGACAGATTCCGCCAATTCTTTTGCGAACTGCTCAGAGACCTCTTCATCGGCATGGGCGAGCAGCCGCTCCCCGCGATGAACCAACGTCACAGCCGAGCCGAAGGCCGCAAAGATATGGGCCATCTCGGCGGCCACCGCACCCCCGCCGGCAATGACGAGCCGCTTGGGCAGCTCGGGCAGCCGCATGATGTCATCGGTGGTGTGCAGGTGCGAGGCGATAACAGGATTGGCCGCGCCATGGAGTTCGGGTATACGCGGGCGGGAACCGGCCGCCAGCACAAACACGTCTGCGGTGATCTCCTCATCGCCTACCCGCAGCTGCTTGGGGCCGGTGAACACCCCCGTACGCCTAAAGACGGTGACGTTGGACGACGCCAGATACTCCTCAAGCCCATTCTCGGAAAGGGAGTCGAGGCGGCCAAATACCCGCTCGCGCACTTCCCCCCAGTCCAGCTCAATGCCGGACGCATGCAGTCCCAAATGTGCTGCCGTTCGGACATTCGCCGCCAAATCAGCCGGATAGGCAAACATTTTCGTTGGAATGCAGCCAGAATTGAGGCAAGTGCCGCCAAAATGCCCGTTGTCATCCACCAACGCGATAGAGCTGGATTTAGGCAGTGAGCCAACCACCGAGGTTCCAGAGCCGGAACCGATCACACAGAAATCAAAGTGCCGCATGCCTCATTGTGTCATAGCCGCCGACTCGCAACGGTTACGAACCAGCGCGGAATTTTCTGCCCTTCTTCACTGGGACGAGGTCGCCAGCGGGCTCGCTGTAGGCAATGTCGGCCAACTGGCCGGAGACGAAAAAGAACGAGGTGACCGAAGCCAGCCGGGTATTGCGTTTGCGCGGATCGTGCAAAAACGAAAGGCCTTCGGCATTGCGGCGCGCCACAAAGATCGGCAGCTCATGCGAGACGATCACGGCTTCGGCATTTGGGCAATGGCGGGCGGCGTCTTTGATGGCGTCGTTCATGCGCACCACAATCGAGGAATAAGGCTCCCCCCAACTTGGGATTAGCGGATTGCGGAGCTGCCACAAGCTGCTCGGACGCAGCAAATACTCATTGTGCTTGCCGAAATTAATGCCCTCGAAGTGGTTTTCGGTTTCGATTACGCGTTCATCTAGCTGGACTTCTAGTTCTGGATGCCCTGCGGCAATGGGCGCCATAGTCTCTTGAGCGCGCTGTAAGGGCGATGAAACCAGGTAGACGAGATTTTTTGCGGCAAAATGCACACCGAGCCGCTGCGCCATCTGATGCCCCAAGTCGGTCAAACCGAACCCGGGCAGACGCCCATAGATAACGCCTGACGGATTATCCACCTGCCCATGGCGGACGCAGTGAACGACAGCCGTGCTCATGGTGGCGGGAGTTGGCTTAGCGGCCGGCGCGACGACGTTGGATGCGAGTCTTCTTTAGAAGCTTGCGATGCTTCTTCTTCGCCATCCTCTTGCGGCGCTTCTTAATGACCGAACCCACTAGTAGACCTCTCAGATCAAGAAAAGAATATGAGGCTTATCCAACCTCTTAGGGCGTTTTGCCCAGCAATTACGGAATCTTACCCGCATACCCGTCCAAGACGAAAATCACACCAGCAGCTCCGCGACTTGAACGGCATTTAGCGCCGCGCCCTTGCGCAGGTTATCGCCCACTATGAACAAGGCCAGACCGCGTCCGCCCGGGACGGACTGATCTTCCCTGATGCGTCCAACATAGGTGGTGTTTTTGCCAGCCCCGTCCAACGGCGTCGGCACGTCTTCTAAAGTGACGCCCGGCGCGTTGGCCAAGAGCCGGGTGGCCAAAACCGGGGAAATTGGCTCGGAGAATTCAGCGTGGACGCTCAGGGCATGGCCGGTGAAGACCGGAATCCGCACGCAAGTGCCGGCAACAAGCAACTCCGGCAGATGCAGGATCCGCCGAGATTCGTTACGCAGCTTTTGCTCTTCGTCGGTCTCCAAAGAACCGTCATCGACGATGGCGCCGGCCAGCGGGATAGCGTTGAAGGCAATCGGCTTTACATACGGGGCCGGGTCTGCGACCTGCAGCGCGCTGCCGTCCAGCGCCAAAACAGTCGGGTCGCCGATAGCCGTCATCTGGGTGGCCAGTGCCCGCACGCCCTTCACCCCCGAGCCAGATACCGCCTGGTAGGTGGCGATGACGAGCCGCCGCAGGCCGGCTGCATCATGCAAAACTTTGATGGACGGCATGGCAGCCATCGTGGTGCAATTGGGATTGGCGATAATGCCCTTGGGAGTGTTCTGGGCATCCTCGGGGTTGACCTCCGAGACGACCAGCGGGACGAGCGGGTCGCCGCGCCAAGCAGAAGAATTGTCGACGACGACGGCACCGGCGGCAGCCACCTTTGGCACATACTCGCGCGACGCGTTTGCCCCGGCTGAGAAGAGGGCGATATCAAGGCCCGAGAAGTTAGCTTTGGCGACATCTTCGACGACCACGTCCGCGCCATCCCAGCTCAGGGTACTTCCGGCTGAACGTTCCGAGGCAAAGTAGCGGATCTCGTCCACCGGAAAATCCCGCTCTGCCAGGACCGTCCGCATGAGACGTCCGACTTGACCTGTTGCTCCTACGATTCCAACGCGCATGGCCAACCAGTCTAGTGCCCCGTGTGGTGGATGACTTGCAGTTTGGCGTCCCCGCCGGCACTTGGCCGCGTTGCCGCCGGTTGGCAGGCACCCAGGCTAGATAAAGGTAAGATATGGCGCGAGCAGGGAGTAGCCGACGAAGGCCACAATATCTATCGCGCTGTGCGCCGCCGCCAATGGCATCACCCGTTTGGCCTTCACATAGAAAATGCCAAAGACCACGCCCATGATGAAGTTTCCGGCGAACGACCCAAACCCTTGATACAGGTGATACGACCCGCGGACCAGTGCGCTAACTATGACAGTCAGGGCGATATGCCACCCCAGATTGCCAGCCCGCTGGAAGAAGTAGCCGATCATCACGACTTCTTCCAGCACCCCGTTCATGACGGCAGCCAGAATCAGCACCGGAATCGTCCACCAGACGGCACCCAGATTGGTGGCTTCGATGCCGGTATTTAGACCCAAGGCCTTCGCACCGGCTAAGAAAGCCAGCCCAGGCAAGCCGATGCCAGCCGCACACAGCAGACCCCAGCCGATATCGAAACCCCTGCGCTTTAGGTCAAAGCCGATGCGCGCCCTTTCCCCGCTGACCTTGAGCAGGTGCAACGCCAGCAAGGCCGGCACCAAAGGCATCACGATATTGGCGATTTGATAAGCCAAATCCAACCACGGCCTATCCGGGGTGTAGGACGGATTCACCGTGGTGGTCTGCTGATTCAGCGGCACCTCGTAGGTGAGCTTGTTCACCAGGGAAAGCACCGAGTACACCGCCGATTCGCCCAGCGAGACCCCGAGCACCAGTAACAGCTCGATGCCGGGATATTTCGGGCCACTAGGCGCAAACTCAAGGACTTGCCCCGGCGCGGCGGGCGCGGCGTCCATTTACCCTCCTAATCTCTGTTGACTCCCAAAGATAGTCGTCCAAGCGGCAAATCCCACAACAAAACCGAGCATAACCGGGTATGGGGAGAGTTGGGAAAACTCTGATACAGCGTGAAAGGGGTAGACGCAAATTAGGCAAACTCGGGGCAAGCTACGACAATGGGAAACATGCACCTGGACCACCTTACGTTCGCGGCAGGGCCTGAAGGCCTGCTTGCCGCCACGGAAAAACTTGAAGCACTTTTGGGCGCACGATTTCGTGACGGAGGCTTCCATCCTAGATTCGGCACCCGTAACCGCATCCTGCCGTTGAAAGACGGCAGATGGCTCGAGGTTATCGAAGCACTAGACCACCCGGCTGCCGAAAAAGCTCCCTTCGGACAGGCAGTTCGCGCCCGAAGCGCTGAAGGCGGCGGCTGGATGGGCTGGGCGGTTTCGGTCGACGACATCTCGCCTTTGGAGGAACGCCTTGAGCGTCGTTCCGGCGAAGGCTCCAGGCAATTTCCAGACGGACGCTGGCTGCAATGGCGGCAGATCGGCGTCCGCGGCTTCATTTCCGACCCGCAGCTGCCCTTCTTCATAAAGTGGGAATCTGAGCCCGAAGTTCTGCCCAGTTCGCTAAAGGGCGAGATCAAGCTGGTGGAAATAAACATCGCCGGCGCGCCGTCCCGGGTGGAAAGCTGGCTGGGAGAATCCATCGGCAACGACTTCGATGGCGTCAAACTCAATTTCACCTCGCAGCATGGCCACCCGGGCATCGCTTTCGCAGTCTTCGACACTCCCTCTGGTTTTGTGCAGGTCTAGGCGTATATGACATTCCACGGCTCGTCGTATTCGCCGCTTCGCTGCTCCGCCTACTTCGCTTTTGGGGAATCCGGCTAAAGAGCCCGAGGTTGCCGCAGGCAGCGGGATCACTTTTTGTCATAGCCGGCCGCTAACGTCTGTGACATGGCAAAAGGCGATACTTATACCTGCACCGAATGCGGTTGGGCGACTTCTAAATGGGTTGGACGCTGCGGCGAGTGCCACGCTTGGGGCAGTGTCAGCGAAGCGCAGGCTCCCAAAACCGCGCGGGCTATCCCCGCCCAGGCGGCTTTATCCATCGCGGATGTCGACGGGCACGAGGCTATTGGCATTCCCACCGGCATGGCCGAGTTTGACCGGGTGCTCGGCAAAGGCATCACACCCGGCTCGGTGACGTTGCTGGCTGGCGAGCCGGGTGTCGGAAAATCTACTTTGCTCCTGCAAGTGGCGAGCTCTTTGGCTAGCCGCGGCCTGAAAACCCTGTATGTCACCGCCGAAGAATCTACGGCTCAAGTTCGGCTGCGAGCCGAGCGTATTGGCGCGGTTTGCGACGAGCTCTACCTCGCATCTGAAACCGATCTCTCGGTGGTGCTAGGCCACATTGAGGATCTCAGCCCGAAGCTACTGGTGCTCGACTCAGTGCAAACTGTCTCGGTTCCGGAAACGGATGGGGTGCCCGGCGGCGTCACCCAGGTGAAAGAAGTGGCCGCCGCCCTCACGAGAGTTGCCCGGGCTCGGGCAATCCCAGTGCTCCTGGTGGGGCATGTCACCAAAGAGGGTGCCATTGCCGGGCCAAGGACTCTGGAGCATTTGGTCGACGTGGTACTCAGCTTCGAAGGCGACCCGCATTTTGGACTGCGGGTGATCCGGGCGGGCAAAAATCGCTTTGGCCCGGCCGATGAGATCGGCTGTTTCAACATGACGGAGTCGGGAGTGCTGGAAGTTCCCGATCCGACCGGCCTATTCGTCTCGCAGCTTCCCGACGCCACCCCCGGATCTTGCCTGACGGTCACCCTGGAAGGACGCCGAGCCCTGCTCACCGAGATCCAATCCCTGGCCGTTTCCACCCAGGTACCCGCACCCCGGCGAGTATGCCAAGGTGTCGAAACGCCGAGAGTGCTGATGATCTTGGCAGTCTTGGCCCGGCGAGGCCGATTGCGGCTAGGCGGCAAAGAGGTTTACGTCTCCACAATCGGAGGGGCAAAG
>JAITSW010000065.1 GCA_031287505.1 Propionibacteriaceae bacterium | reverse complement strand
GATGATGTCAAAGCGGTCTCGCACCCTGTCAAGCACCCGTTTGAGGGTGAATTCGCGGGCGACCTCGCTGACAAGCTGAATCTCGGCAGCCGCCAGATCAATATTGCTGGGAAGCAACTTCAAACCCTCGGTGGGCGTGTCTTGGATGATGTCGTCGACGCTGACGTTCTTATTGGTCAGCAGGTCGTAAACTGTGGCGTCCAATGTGTGCGGGTTGGCGCCCAAACCCACCGACAGCGAGCCTTGCGGATCAAAATCAACCAGCAAAACATCTCTACCGGTCTCGGCAAGGGCAGCACCCAGGTTGATGGACGTGGTGGTCTTTCCCACACCGCCCTTTTGGTTGCACATCGCAATGACCAGCGCATGCTTGACCCGCTGTGGATCAGGGGAAGCAGGCTCGGGAAGATCAGGCCAAGGACGCCCCGTCGGGCCAAGTTGATCTTCTTGGGCTACTTTTACATCAAACAAAGCGTCAGAACTCACCCCCCTAGCCTACTTCCCTATCGCGGCTAGCGCATGGTTGGAATGATCGGAAGGTAGAGTTCTTTCTATGGTGAAACTGACGCGCATTTATACCCGCACCGGCGATGCTGGACAGACCCGGCTCGCTGATATGAGCGCTGCATCCAAGACAGATCCCCGAGTGCAGGCCTATGGCTCGGTCGATGAAGCCAACTCCATCCTTGGAGTTGTGGTAGCCCAGCCAGAATTGCCCGACGGCGTCCGAGGGGTTCTGCGCCAAATCCAAAATGAGCTCTTCGATGTCGGAGCAGACCTGGCTACCCCGTTAGCCATTAACCCCGAATATCCGCCGCTGCGTATCGAGGAAACCGCAGTTGTGCGTCTGGAATCATGGATAGACGAATACGGCAAAGACTTACCCGCGCTGCGTTCGTTTGCGTTGCCCGGGGGGACGCAAGCTGCCGCCTATGCGCAACTGGCCCGCGCGGTGGTACGCCGCGCCGAACGCGCTGCCTGGCAAGCTGCGGAGCTCTACGGCTCGACAGAAGGAGATGCCGCTTCTGGGGGCGTTTCACTCACCGCCATCCGCTATCTCAACCGCCTATCCGACCTGCTCTTCGTGCTCGGACGGCACCTCGCCCAAGAGGCTGGCGAGATTCTCTGGGTTCCGGCGGCCGATCGCGAAATCAGCGGCAAATCAGCGGTCGCCTCGCGTGGGCGAATCCAAGCCCAGCAGGGGCAACTCGACAAGTGACCAGGAGATCTAGACCAGGTTCGCGATGGCGATAGCGGAGTCGGCACGACGCTATGGGTTAGACACGGCCTTGAGGACGTGATAGGACACCAGCGCAACACCGGTCTAGGAAGAACGGGTGACAACAGTGTCGCATAGAGCTTCTAGTGCGTCGCGCGCGGGGACTTTGGGCAGTGGGGCCAAGTAGCTTCGTGCCAATTCGCTGCGGCGGATGACATCGGATCTTGCCTGCGCCAGCGCCGGGTGGGAACGGAGCAAGGTCAGGGCTTCTTGGACGTGCGCATCAGTGTTGATGCCGCCGTCTAGCAACTCAAGCAAGCGCCCATCTTGGGGTCTGGCTAGCTGGCGCACCAGCAAAGTTGGCAGGGTTGGCACTCCGGCCTTGAGGTCGGCACCTGGCGTCTTGCCCGATTCGTCGGAAACGATGTCGATGATGTCGTCGCCGAGCTGGAAGATTGCCCCCACCTCTTCGCCGAATAGCCTCAGGGCTTCGATCTGCTCGTCAGGCAGTCCGGCAACCATTGCCCCAAACACTGCCGAGGTGGAAATCAATGAGCCGGTTTTATCGGCAACTACCTGCAAATAGTGGGCCAACGGGTCTTGATTGCCCCTTGGCCCCTCTGTCTCGGCTATCTGCCCCTGCACCAGGCGTTGGAAGGTGCGAGCTTGGAGGGCGACATAGTCAGCGCCCAAATCTGCCACCACCGCGGAGGCGCGGGCGAAGAGGTAATCCCCCACCAAGATGGCGGTGAGATTCCCCCACTTGGCATTAGCGCTGGGCACGCCGCGGCGCAGTGCGGCTTCGTCCATCACGTCGTCGTGGTAAAGCGAAGCCACATGGGTAAGCTCTACCACCACCGAGGCATTGCAGACATCTTCTTTGCGGGCTTGCGAGCCTAATTGCGATGAGAGCACCACTAACGTTGGGCGAAAACGCTTTCCGCCGGCCTTGATAATGTGGCTGGCCGCCGCCGAGACAAACTCGGTATCCGCCTGAGCTTCGCAAAGGAGTCTTTTCTCGATGCGATTCAGGTGAGACGAAACGGTGCGCGCCAGCTTGGGGTTGACATCGCCTAAAGAGTTTTTCAACGCAGGAAGACCTCGGCATGCGAGAGCAAATCCATCAGCGGGCCGGGGAACAAACCGAAGACCAGTGAACCTATTGCGCCGACGATTACCGGTATCCAGGTTGCCAACGACGGCTTGACCGCTGAAACCGAAGAAGCAGGGTCGGCGAAGAACATCGAGACCAAGACCTTGAGGTAAAGATAAGCCGCTATCAGCGAGAAGCCCACGCCGACAATGGACAACCAGGCATAGCCGCCGCTCCAAGCTGAAGAGAAGACGGCCCACTTCCCAATGAATCCGGCGGTAAGCGGTATGCCCGCAAAACTCAACAGCGCCACGGCAAAAGCACCGGCAAGCACTGGCTCCCTGACTCCCAAACCTGCCCAATCACCAAGCTCTAGAGTTTCTCCGGCACCCTTGCGCACCAAAGTTACTATGCCGAAGGCGGCCACCGTGGCGAAACCGTAGGCGATGAGGTAGAAGGAAATTGCGCCCAACGCATTGATCTGCCCATCGGGCACGAAGGCATTCGCACCCACCACAGCGGTCAAGACGAATCCCGCATGTGAGACCGCCGAGTAGGCCAACAACCGCTTGATATTGGTCTGGGTGAGAGCCAAGACGGCTCCCACAGCCATAGTGAGCACCGCAATCACGGCCAAAACCGGCTGCCAAGACCAGCGCTCACCACCAAGCGCCACAAAGAACACCCTGGCCAAACCCATGACAGCGGCGAATTTCACGCCGATGGCCATGAAACCGGTTACCGGTGTGGGGGCGCCGGTGTAAACATCAGGCACCCAGCTTTGGAATGGAACCGCGCCAATCTTGAAGAGCAACCCCACTGCCAACAAGACGATGCCGGCCAGCAAGAGCCCACGTCCGGTGCCGCTGAGCGTGATAGACGAAGAGATACCTTCGAGTGTCAAAGAGCCCGAGAAGCCATAAACCAAGCCAATACCGAAGAGGAAGAATGCCGAGGCAAACGAGCCCAACAGAAAGTACTTCAAAGCTGCCTCTTGCGAGAGCAAACGACGATATCGGGCCAGCGCGCTAAGCAGATAGAGCGGCAGCGACATAACCTCTAGCGCGATGAACATGGTGATCAAGTCGTTGGAGGCGGCAAAGACCATCATTCCGGACAGCGAGAACAGCGCCAGCGAATAGACCTCGGTGTGCTCCCGGCCAATCGAGTTGGCCAAGCGCTCGTCTTTAGAACCGGGCACGGTCGCGGCAGCAGCCACAAAGACTGAAGCGCCTTGACCAGCCCGCCGTTCGGCGAAAATCAAGATAGCCAAACCGCCAAAGAGCAATTCGGCGGCCCAGGTGACGTAGGCGGGGCCGTCCAAAACCAAAGCCCCCATGGCAAAGATGCCCAGCCGGGCGGATATCCAGTTGACGATGAGCAAACCGGCAGCGGTGAAGATCGTCACGACCAGTATCGCAACCTGCAACAGGTTGCGATATGCCCGTGGGACGAGCCCTTCGACAACAACGCCCAGGACTGCCCCGATAAGAACCGTCAGCAGCGGGGAAAGCTCCAACCATTCAAATGTGGGAGCGGTGATTTCGAGAATACCCATCACTTGGCCTCCTGATCTTTAGCCGGAGTTGCCACGACAGTTCCGTCGTCGTAAATAGTCACAATCTGATCACCTTGCAACTCATCGTCAATCGTCCAGACCCCTGTGTGGGTACTCATAACTTCCGTCACCCCTTCAGCTGTCGGGGTAATGAAGTTCAGAATCAATTGCGGAAAGATCCCGAGAACCAGCAGCAGAATCGAAAGCCCAAAGCCGATGATCCGCTCTCTCAAGGTCAGATCAGCAGTGACTGTCTGCTCAACCTTCTCGGTAACCGAGCCGGTCATAGTGCGTTGGTACATCAACAATATGTAGACAGCTGCCAAGACCGTGCCCAAAGCCGCGATAGCCGCCGGCCACGGGATATCGAAGGCCGACCAAGCACCAGCCAAGACCTCAAACTCCGACACAAAGGTAGCCATGCCTGGAAGCGCCAAACCGGTCAGACCTGCAAGCAGCAAAGCACCCGAGAGTACCGGAGCCACCTTTTGCACGCCGCCGTAATCATCAACCAGGGCAGAACCCCGGCGCGAGATGAGGAAGCCCAAGACCAGCAGCAGCGCCCCGGTGGAGAAGCCGTGGTTGAGCATGTAGAACATCGTGCCGCCGATACCGACCGAGGTGAAGGTGAAGATACCCAGCACCATGAAGCCAAAGTGGCTGATCGAGGTGTAGGCGACCAAACGCAGCAGATTCTTCGATCCTATGGCAGCCAAAGCGCCATAGATGATCGAGACCAGCGCCAGGGCGATCATCACCGGAGCGGCCCACCGGCTCTCATTGGGAAAGAGCATCAAGCAGATCTTGATCATGCCGAAGGTACCCAATTTGTCGAGAATGCCGACCATGAGCGCGGTGCTTCCGGGAGTGCCGGATTCGGCGGCTGTGGGCAGCCAGGTGTGCACCGGCACCATGGGGGCTTTCAAAATGAATGCCACCAGGAAGCAGATGAACAGCGCCTTGCCCCAGTTCCCGCCAGAAAGCACGCCGGTAAGCGCATCCAGGGCAAGCGTCGGGGCACCCAGCTCTTGGGCCGCGATGACGCCAGACCCGATCACGGGAACCAGCATGATCAAACCGCCGGCCAAACCAAAGAGCAAGAACTTTATAGCGGCCTTGGAGCGGTTGCCCGTTCCGAAACCGCCGATGAGGAAATACATCGGGATCAAAGTCGCTTCGAAGAGCAGGTAGAACAGCAGCAAGTCGCCAGCCATAAAGACCAACAGGGCCAACCCTTCAAGGAAGAGGATCAGCCCGAAAAAGGCCTGCCCGGTCCAGCGTCCCTGGCGCTCCGGGATGTGCCACTCGGCCACCATCACCACCGGCACCAAGGTTGCCGTCATTGCGACCATGGCAAGGCCCATGCCGTCCAAATTCAATGCCCAGGTGGCTCCAAATGCTGGAATCCAAGGGATGCTAACGGCTAGCTCCACTCCAGCCAAATACAGTGGAACCACTGCGGCCACTACCGCCAAAGTGCCTAGTGCGAAGGTGAATCCAATCGCCCGTCCGGCTTCTTTGACCGGCAGCACCAAGACGGCCGCGCCAATCAGCGGCAGTAAGCCCAGGAACGTCAACAAGGGAAATGTCATTGCCTGCTCCTCTCTAACCCAACTGGCCAATAATTGTGATCACGCCGATAAAGACCGCGCCGACGAAGGTCGCCAACGCGTAGGAGCGAACCCGCCCAGATTGCAACTTGCGGCCAATCTCGGAGAGTTTCAACGCCCCGACAGCCACCCCGTCGATAGCCCCGTCGATGAACACCGTGTCATTGGCGTTTGCCACCTGAGCCGCGAACATGGTCGGCTTGACCACCAGCGTCTCGTTCGCCAAATCTCCAAATAGGTCATTGCGGCCGGCGATGACCAGCGGATTCTTCGTCTGCGGTTGGGCAACTGGAACCGGGCGAACACGGAAGAGGTAGACGCCGGCCGCAACACCGACGATGACGACTAACAAGGTGATCAAACCAATCGGAGTCGGCAGCCACTGGATTTCGTGGACTTCAGTGCCCAAGGCCGGTGCCAACCAGCCTTGAATCCAGCCGTTCATCACCACGCCGATAGCCACCGAGAAGAGGGCCAAGATGATCAGCTGAATAGTCATCGACTTGGGAGACTCGTGCGGATGCACGCCAGGTTCCCAGCGACGCGCCCCGAAAAAGGTCATCATCATCAAACGCGTCATATAGAACGCCGTGATACCGGCACCCAACAGCGCAGCCGAACCCACAACGAGATTATGCTCAAACGCCGCCTCGATAATGTGGTCTTTGGAGAAGTAGCCGGCCAGCGGCGGGATGCCGATGATGGCCAGATAACCCATGGCAAAGGTGGCGAAAGTCACCGGAAGGAATCTCGCCAGGCCTCCGAAGTGACGCATATCCACGTCATCGCCGGTGGCGTGCATCACCGAGCCGGCCCCCAAGAACATATTTGCCTTGAAGAAGCCGTGGGTGATCAAGTGGAAGATTGCGAAGGCATAACCTGCCGGCCCAATGCCGGCGGCCAAAAGCATGTAGCCGATCTGGCTCATGGTCGAACCGGCCAGAACCTTCTTGATGTCGTCCTTCGCGCAGCCAATCCAAGCGCCTATGAAGATGGTGACGGTGGCCACGATGACCACTGCGGTGGTGGCAATCTCAGAGACCGCGAAGATGGTATGGGAGCGAACGACCAGGTAAACGCCGGCGGTGACCATGGTGGCCGCGTGGATGAGCGCCGACACCGGGGTCGGGCCTTCCATAGCGTCGAGCAGCCAAGCCTGCAACGGGAACTGGGCTGACTTGCCGCAAGCCGCCAGCAGCAAGAACAAGCCGACTGCGGTAATCCACTGCGGGGACAGCGTGCCGATTTTAGCGTCCACGTCCGCAAATGAGGACGACCCGAGGAACGCCAACAGGGTGAAAACCGTCATAGTCAAGCCCAAATCGCCGATACGGTTCATCACGAAGGCCTTCTTAGCCGCTGCGGCAGCCGCCGGCTTATGCTGCCAGAAACCGATCAAAAGATAGGACGAAAGACCCACCCCTTCCCAACCGACAAAAAGCACCAGATAGTCGTTGGCCAAGACCAGCAGCAGCATCGCAAAGACGAAGAGATTCAAAAAGGCGAAAAAACGCCGCCGCCGGACATCATGCGCCATGTAGCCCACCGAATAGATGTGGATCACCGAGCCAACCCCGGTGATCAACAGCGCGAAGAGGATCGAGAGTTGATCGATGTAAAGGCCGATATTCACCGACCATGCCGGCGTGGTGATCCAGTTGAGGTAATCAACTGAATAGCTCCCGCCGCCACCGATGAGAAACTGGACGAAGATCGCCAACGCGGTGGCGAAAGAGGCTAAGACCGCCAGAATGGAAATCCAATGCCCCCGCTTGTCAAAGAACGATCCGGTGAGTAGCAGAACAGCTGCCCCAACAGCTGGTGCTGCCAACATCAACCAGGCGAAGTCGAAGACGCCGCCGGAAATATATAGGGTCTGGCCGGTCAATTCGGGTTCGAGGAGTATCATCGCACCGACCTCACAGCTTCAGTAGATCGGGCGCGTCAACCGAAGTCGTGCGTCTGGATCGATAGACGGACACAATGATAGAAAGCCCGACGACCACCTCTGCGGCAGCGACCACCATCACAAAGAAGGCGGCAACCTGGCCATCGAGCGAGCCGTGGGCGTAGGCAAAAGACACCAGCAGGAGATTGGCCGAGTTGAGCATCAACTCGACGCACATGAAGATGACCAACGCATTGCGGCGAATCAAAACTCCCACCGCGCCAAGAACGAAGAGTACCGCGGCCAGCAGGGCCACCATTTCCGGGTTCACTTGAGCAACTCCCTTTCATCTTTGGTGTCAACCAAATCAACGGGCTCGGGCTTGATGATCGCCGGTGGCACCTCACCGGAAAGCTCGGCAAAGCGCTGTGCCGTCAACAGCGAAACCGCGTGGACGTTCACGACCGCATCGCGGTCGACCATCGCCTGCGAGACCGAAGAAGTGGAGATACGGCCAGCAGGCAGCAAGCCGGGAACCGCGATGGAATCCTGTAGTGCTGTCACGCCTGAGTTTGGCAAAGTGCCAGGGTGAACGCCCTTTTGCGCATAGGCCTCGATGCGGGCGGCGGCCCGTTCCCTTTGCGTCTTCTTCGCAGTGAGCCGGGCTTGCTGCGCCAACACCATGGCTCCGATAGGGGCAATTATCATCAACGCCGAGATGAACTCAAAAGCAAAGACATAGCTTCCAAAGATCAACGCCGCCAAAGACTCGACATTGCCGCCGTTGGCCGCCTCCAGCCCCACAGCCTGAGCCGGGAAAGAACCCAAGATTGCGAAAACAAGCAAACCCAGCGTCCCGATACCGGCAAGAATTGCCACCACGCCTTGGCCGGGGATCAGCTCGCGATGGGATTCTCTGCGGTCAATGCCGACGAGCATGATCACGAAGAGAAAGAGCATCAGTATCGCGCCGGTATAGACGATGACCTGGGCCATGGCCAGTAGCGCTGCGTCCAAGGCCGCATAGATGGCCGCCAGGTTGATCATGACCAGTGCCAGCGACAAAGCCGCATGGACGGCCTTGTGGAAGAAGAGCAAGCCCAATGCCCCAAGGACGGCGAAGGCCCCACAAATAACGAAGACCAGGAGTTGACCGCTCACAGGGTGCCTCCTTCAGAAATTGGAACCCTCACATCTGGTTTGCCATCGTCTGGCAGCCCGAGGAAATAGCCCTTTTCGTCGACGGCTAGCCGACGCGGATGCGGGGGCTCTTCCATGCCGGGGAGTAAATCTGCCAAGAGCATGTCTTTGGTGTAGATCAACGACTCGCGAGTGCGGTCAGCCAGTTTGAACTCGTTCGTCATCGTTAGCGCGCGCGTTGGACAAGCCTCAATGCACATGCCGCAGAAGACACAGCGCAAATAGTTGATCTCGTAGACCCGCCCATAGCGTTCTCCTGGCGAGAACCGCTCGGCATCGGTGTTGGCAGCACCTTCGACATAGATGGCGTCGGCTGGGCAAGCCCAAGCACACAGCTCGCACCCCACGCACTTTTCCAGCCCGTCTGGCCAGCGGTTGAGCTGGTGGCGACCGTGGAACCGCGGTTCGGTGACCTTTTCCTTCCCCTTCTCCGGGTAACCCTGGGTGAAGGTTTTCTTGAAGATGTACTTGAAGGTGACCCAGAACCCAGCCCAAGGGGAGAAAACGTCGGAGAAGAAACTCATCGGACATCCTCCTGTTCGTCGGTGAGAACAACCGGCTGCCGGGCTGAAACCTGTCCGGGCATCGGAGCCACCGGAAAACCACCTGCGAATGCGTCAAATGCCGCAGGTGTCGGCGACTCAACCGCAGCCGGCGGCTCCGGCTTGGAACCAAAGAGGAACAAGACAATCAGCAACACCACCAGAACGGCAGCCACCCAGATGAGATTCTGACCCGCTAGCCAGCCTTCTCTGGTGGCTGTGCGCACGGTGGCGATAAGCACCAGCCAGACCGCTGATATTGGGATAAGGGCCTTCCAGCCCAAGCTCATGAACTGGTCGTACCGGAAGCGGGGCAAGGTGCCGCGCAGCCAAACGAAGAGCGAAATGAACAGTTGCACCTTGATGACGAACCACACCGGCCCGAGCCAGACATTATTGAGGAACTCAATCTGATTGAATGGCCACGGGCAAAGGTATCCGCCGGCGAACAAGGTGGTCGCAATTGCCGACACGGTGGCCATATTGATGTATTCCGCCAAGAAGTAGATCGCGTAGCGGAAACCCGAATACTCGGTGAGATAGCCCGAAACCAGCTCTGATTCGGCCTCTACCAGGTCAAATGGCGCGCGGTTGGTTTCGCCCACCATCGAAATCACATAGATGGCGAAGCTGGGAAGCAGCGGCAACCAGTACCAGTTCGTCAGGCCGAAATCGAGGCCGAACGGAACGAGTTTCTCCCCCTGCGCCAGCACGATATCTGAAGTAGACATTGACCCGGTATAAAGGAAGACTGCCGCGAAGCTCAAACCCATTGACACCTCGTAGGAAACCATCTGCGCCGAAGAACGCAAGGCTCCCAACAGCGAATAGGGCGAATTCGACGACCAGCCGGCTAAGACGAATCCGTAGATGCCAACCGAGGTGACCGCCAAGATCACCAA
>JAITSW010000083.1 GCA_031287505.1 Propionibacteriaceae bacterium | reverse complement strand
ATGTGACACACAGAATGCCAACTAAAGCCTTGCGTTTCCCAGGGCTCTTGCCAATGAAATCCATTGTGCGCCCTTTCCCGTAGAAGAGTTTTGCATCCTTGATTACTTGCAAGTCAAAGTTACCACCGTTAAACCTGGGGCCAACAGATCGCTTTACAGGCTGGAGCGAGCGAGTCGGTTGCGGGACTGATCGGCATCAGAACAGGGCTCCTAGGCGGGGCCGCCACCGCTGCAGCAACCAGAAAATGGCAATGGAACTACAAACCCGGCAGCCGAGGCATCCCCGACGGGGTATGCTTCACCGCCGGCACCCCAATAGCCACGTTTGCAGGTTTTGTTCCAATAGAACAAATCAAACCAGGCGATATTGTGACCGCGGTCAACTCTGACACCGGGCACCCGACCGGGAAACAAGTCCTCGAAACCTACATCCGTGCCGGCGACTAGCTGATCCACATCCAGATGACAGCCCCGCAGGCTTTGGGGCGAACACCGCAGCCTGATATCGAACGGGGCGGAGTCAGGAAGGGCTTACTGTTGATAGGCCGAGATTGTGTGCCGCCTCGATCATTCGCTTGTCGTAGGTGACGAGTTTGTCGAGTGAGTCACCTAGGCTCAGAGCCGATGCGATGTGGATGGCGTCCAAGGGTTTTAAGGTGTTTTGATCCAGGCTGCCTGCGACGTCGAGTAGTTGGTCGTCTAAAACAACGAGATCGAGTGATGCGAGTAGTGTTCTTGCCTGCCTCTTCGCTGCGGCCTCTTCATCTTTGATTGCCCGAAATAACTCGGTTCTTGCCAGGGCACTGCTGGCCGGCTCTGAATGTGTAGTCCAGTATGAGTGCATTGCCGCACTTTCCGTTTCAAGTATGACGAGTTTTACCAGTGCTGAGGTGTCGTAGTAGGTGGCCACTAATACCTCTGGGCATCGCGCATTGCGGCAAGCCGCTCAGATGCGCCCTGTTCGCCAGCTATTGATTTGGTTGTCGGGGCAGCGAGATGTCGCCAATCCTTGAGCGCGGGGCGAATCTTCCCCGATGCAATGAGTTGCCCGTGGCGGGTTGATTCTGCGGGGACTAGCTGAGCCACGTTGACGCCGCGGTCGGTGATCATGACAGTTTCGCCGCTCCGTACTGTTGCAATTGCGTTGGCCGGGTTTTGCCTAAGCTCTCTTATTCCCACAAGTAAAGTCATGTTCAACATTGTAGACCACGAAGCCGATTTGGAACACGCGATCGGCACGGTGGCCGAAGATAACTCTTTGGCATCAAATCGATGAGTTCCTTGACATGGTGTGGAGAAGTGTGAGAGCGTACTCATAGAAGAGAAATGAGATCGCTCTCAATGACGAGTGGGATCCTCCTCGCCGCCAGTGTGGTCTATCCGCAAGCAGTGATCAGGTTTAACCATTCGCAAGGATGCGGCGTCTCAACAGAACAGGAGAAAGCACATGCCAAAATCAACACTGCCACTCTCACCCATTGAGGCAGGTTATGAAGCAAGGCTGAGGGAGACCGTCGATCTCTATGACGACGTTGCCGCCTTCATTGCCGACCAAGCTCGCGCAGGTATCAAGAATGTCTATTTCGTAGGTGCCGGCGGCTCGATTATCGCCTCTTATCCGGCTTTCTATTTGCTGCATCGCATGGTTGACATTCCCGTTTACCAAATCCAAAGTGACGAACTCAACTTCGGTCGTCCGAAGGCTTTGGGGCCGGGCTCGCTCGTGATTGCGGCCTCCTACACCGGTACCACCAAAGAAACCGTCGCAGCCGCCGCCTATGCCAAAGAGGCAGGTGCCACTGTCTTCTCGGTGTGCAAAGAGAACTCTCCGTTGGCCAAGGAGTCCGCAAAGTCGATCACCGGCGGCTCCGATGTGCTCGAGCTGATTGCCGCCTACGCAATTTGCGAACAACTCGGCGTCGAGCTTGACTATGCCGGAATCAAGGCTGCCTTCGCTGCCTGGCCCAGTGCTGCCGCCCAGACGGTTGAAGCCTATGAGCCCAAGGTCCACGACATTGCCGTTGCTTTGGCAGACGAGGAAATCACCTACGTCCTCGGCTCCGGCCCGTCCTATGGCTGGGCCTATGGCTTGGCAATGTGCTACCTCCAAGAGATGCAGTGGAAGCATGCCGTTTCGTTCAATGCCGGAGAGTTCTTCCAGGGCGCCTTCGAGGTGGTCGTGGACGATACCCCGGTCATCCTCCTGCTGGGGGAAGATGCTTCCCGTCCGGTCGCGGAGCGGGCGCAGCGCTTCTTGGACGAGCGGACGAAGAAGGCCCATTACATCGACGTCAAGGATCTGGCCCTGCCGGGTATTGCCGCCGATAAGCGCGAAGTTGTTTCGCCGCTCATCATCTCGCAGATTATCTCCCGTCTTGCAAAGCATTACGAAGCCGTTCGCGGGCATTCCCTCGAACAGCGTCGCTACATGTTCCGCACGGTCTACTGATAGATCGGCCTAGGTGAGTTGGGAATTGGGCAAATGAGAATCGTCGCCATTGGAGATAACTGCCTTGATTGGTATCTCGATCGGGAAATGGTCTATCCCGGGGGCAACGCGGTTAACGTTGCCGTTTATATGCGCCGACTCGGAGCCGATACTGCCTACATCGGGCAATTTGGCGACGATCTGGCAGGCGACATCATGGTTGACGCCCTCAAAGGCGAGGGCGTCAACTTGAACCGCATTCGGCGGGTTCCGGGGCGCAGCGGCTACGCGACTGTGCGAAATATCGACGGGGATCGAGTCTTCCAAGGTAGTTCGAAAGGCGTGGTGGCGTTTGAGCCAAATGCCGGTGATTTCGCTTTCCTCGAAGGTGCCGACTTGATTCACACCGGTGACTCGTCGTTTATGGAAGAGCATCTGGCCCACTTCGCCGGGCTTGCCCCGGTCAGTTTCGATTTTTCGATTAAGCCCGACGATTATTGCGAACCTTT
>JAITSW010000208.1 GCA_031287505.1 Propionibacteriaceae bacterium | reverse complement strand
GTACGGCGGCACCGGTTCGCTTTCCGAAGCGTTTGCGCCGCCTTCCGCGCTGCCTGCCCCGGCTGAGTAGCCGCTTCCTTTCACCCTAGGCAGTGGGCATCCGTCTTCGAGGTGAAGGTTCACAAATGGGCGCTTCCCTCCCCGCCCTAGGCAGTGAGTCTGAGTCGGAAGTTTGTTAGGAAGCTGTACCGTGCTCCCCCCCGACCAAGGCAGTGGGAGCGGGTCTGACCAGGCACAAGGGGACTGGCTGGGTAGCCGCTTCTCCCTTCCTAGGCGGTAGTGGGTTACCGAGTGTCACATCGTGGCAGGTCTTCGGCTGCCTTTTGGACGAATGACTCCCAAGGTGAGCTTGGAGTGCCAACGGCGATAGGCTATGCGAGTTGGGGATAATCACCCACTCAGGTATTTAGAAAGGCTCACAAAGTGGCAAGTATTGAATTTGTTTCCGCTCGGCAGATTCTCGATTCTCGGGGCAATCCCACGGTCGAGGTAGAGGTCGAGCTAGATGACGGGTCGTTCGGCCGCGCTGACGTTCCCTCCGGCGCGTCCACCGGCGCATTCGAGGCAGTGGAATTGCGTGACGGCGATGCCGCCCATTTCGGTGGCAAAGGCGTGCTGCAGGCTGTGGAGAACGTGATCGAGCAGATCCAGCCCGAGGTACTCGGTTTGGAGGCTGATGAACAGCGTTACCTTGATCAGGCCCTGATTGACCTTGACGGCACCGACAACAAGGCCAAGCTTGGCGCAAACGCTATTCTCGGCGTCTCGCTTGCCGTGGCCCGCGCCGCCGCTGATTCCGCCGGCCTCCCGCTTTACCGTTATCTCGGCGGCCCGGCGGCGGCAACTCTGCCCGTCCCGATGATGAACATTCTCAACGGCGGCAGCCATGCCGATTCCAACGTCGACATCCAAGAGTTCATGATTGCGCCGCTGGGTGCCAGCACCTTCGCGCAGGCTCTCGAGTGGGGTGCCGCTGTGTATCACTCGCTCAAGTCCGTTCTGAAGGGCAAGGGCCTCTCCACCGGTCTTGGTGACGAAGGTGGCTTCGCCCCCAATCTGGGCAGCAATGCGGAAGCCCTCGATCTGATCGTGGACGCTATCGAGAAGGCTGGCCTCGTTCCCGGGCGCGACGTTGCCTTGGCGCTAGATGTCGCCGCTTCCGAATTCTACGAAGAAGGCAAGTACAACTTCGAAGGCGCGAAGAAGTCCTCCGCCGAACTCATCGAGTATTACGAGAAGCTCGTTGAAAAGTATCCGCTGGTCTCCATCGAAGATCCGCTAAACGAAGAAGACTGGGAAGGCTGGAAGGTCATCACCGACAAGCTTGGCGACAAGGTTCAGCTGGTTGGCGACGATCTCTTCGTCACAAATGTCACGCGTCTTCAGCGCGGTATCGACATGGGCGCGGCCAATGCGCTTTTGGTAAAGGTAAACCAGATCGGATCCCTGACGGAGACCATCGACGCTGTTGAGCTTGCCCACCGCTCGGGTTATCGCACTATGATGAGCCACCGTTCCGGTGAGACGGTCGACACCACGATTGCCGATTTGGCAGTGGCTTTGGGCTGTGGCCAGATCAAGTCCGGCGCCCCGGCCCGCTCCGAACGCGTTGCCAAGTACAACCAGCTCATCCGCATCGAAGAAGACCTCGACGAGGCTGCCCGCTATGCCGGTGCCGCCGCGTTCCCCCGCTTCAAGGCCTAATAGCCAACTAGGAGTGGCGCCTCGGGTTTCCGGGGCGCCACACCTGATTTTTTTCTGCGTCCGCCGTCCTAGCTGGCGCGCCGAAAAGAAACACAGCTCTCGAGGGTGTAGAAGATACTGCGGGGCGGAGCTATGGTTAATGCTGATATGGCTACTTCCCCAAGACGCGATAACGCAAAACCCGGTTCTGGGCGTCCGGAGCGGCGCACCCGGGTGGGTTCGCGCCCTGGCGTCGGCCTGACGCCAAATGCCGCGGCCGGCAAGACTGGCGGCGAAGCAGTGAATCCAACCTCGAAGCGGGTGGCTATTACCGGCCGGGCCATCGCTTTAGTGTGCGTGCTGATGTTGGTTGTGCTCTTTTACGCGCCAACCCTGCGCATCTACTTGGATGAGAAACACCAGATCGCCGTGCTAGAGCAGGAGATTCGCGATAAGAACTCCGAGATTTCGAAGCTTGAAGGTGAGTTGGCGCGCTGGGACGACCCCAACTACGTCCGCACCCAAGCTAGAAGTCGCCTAGGCTGGGTGCTCCCGGGGGAGACCGGTTTTCGAGTTGTCGACGAGAATGGCAACGTGTTGGCCGGAGGAGCGGAAATCGGTGACGGCAGCGAGGACGAATCCCAGCTTGTCGGAGGCTCGTGGATAGCCCGAATGTGGGGTTCTCTGGAGACCGCCGACAAACCGACCGTCAAAATCAAACGCTAACCTCAATCTTTCGTGGGTGGTTTGGGTTTCTTCTTTTTCAGCACTTGTCTCGAGTTGTTAGTCGTGGACAGGGATATTTGTCACGCTATATTGACCATCGCTGAATCAAGTAGTGGGTTGGGCGTTGCGCTTTAAGGGATAATTGTCCTGATATGCAATCAGTAACCCCAGAAGACGAACTGGCCATAGCCGCGCAATTGGGACGTTCCCCGCGGGGCTTGGTCGGGGTGGCGTGGCGTTGCCCGTGCGGTAAGCCCGGAGTGATTTCAACCGCCCCCCGACTCCCAAACGGCACCCCGTTTCCGACGTTCTATTACCTGACTTGCCCAAACGCCGTGGCTGCCTGCTCCCGGTTGGAAGCGGCCGGGGTGATGGCTGAGATGACGGCTCGCATAGCCGACGACGAAGAGTTGGCCGCCCGGTATGCCCAAGCCCATGAGGCTTATCTAGCTGATCGAAAAGCCTATGGCGAGGTGGCCCAAATCGAGGGCTATAGCGCCGGAGGCATGCCAAATCGGGTGAAATGCCTGCACGCGGTGGTTGGACATGCCCTGGCCGCCGGGCCGGGAGTGAATCCTTTTGGCGATGAGGCACTGGCGCAAATCGGCGAGTTTTGGCAGTGTTCGTGTGCGCCTGGGTAAATCACCGGCGAGGCCGTCAAATCAGGCTCTTCCCCGGCGGTGTTCGTGTGCGCCTGGGTAAATCTCGGAGCAGAATAGAACAAGCCGAAGACAGTTGAGCTGGGCGGGATTCGATTGCGTTAGGCTTACTGCTGATTATGGAGGGTCATGTCTGAGATTCTGGCAGCCGTTGATTGCGGCACAAATTCGATTCGTCTGCTGCTTTCGCGCTATGAGGGCGGAAAGCTCACCGAACTTGACCGTCGGCTTTTCCTCACCCGGTTGGGCGAAGGGGTGGATGCCACCGGAGAATTCTCCACCCCCGGGCTTGAGCGGACGTTTGCGGCCCTTGACGATTTCGCCGAAGAGATTGACGCGGCGGGCGGTACCAAAATCCGGGTGGTTGCCACTTCGGCGGCTCGCGATGCCAACAACTCCGAAGTTTTTTACGCCGGCGTCCGAGCCCGGCTTGGGGTAAACCCAGAGATCATCGCCGGCGAAGAAGAGGCTCGGCTTTCTTATTTGGGCGCGGTGCGAGCCCTGCCCAATCTCCCAGCGCCGGTGTTGGTGATGGATATCGGCGGCGGCTCGACGGAGTTGGTCACCGGCTCGGGCAACGAGGTTTATCAGGCAGTTTCGCTCGATATCGGCGGAGTGCGGGTGCGGGAGCGTTTCTTCGCGAATGAGGTTCCCTCAAAAGAAGAGATCCTTGCTGCCCGGGAATATGTGGACGACCTGATTACCTCCAGCGATATCGACTTTGACGAGATCTACTCGTTTGTGGGTGTGGGCGGCACCGTCACATCGTTGGCTGCCTTAGTGCAGGAGCTTCCGCATTACGATCGCGAGCGCGTCCACGAATATGTCATCAGCCAATCGGATCTGCGCCATTTGGTCGGGCGCCTGCTGTCGTCCACCACTGAGGAAATCTTGGCGCTGCCCACGATGCAGGCTGGTCGGGCTGACGTGATTTCCGCCGGCGGGGTAATCGCCCGCGAAGTTTCGCGGGTGGTTGGCCTCCCGCTCACCGTCTGTGAGGCAGACTTGCTTGACGGAATTGTCGCCGAGTTGGCTCTCGGCAAGTAGAATCTCCCAAGGTCCCTGTAGCCCAACGGCAGAGGCAAGCGGCTTAAACCCGCTCCAGTATGGGTTCGAATCCCATTAGGGACACAGGTGTTGCGGACGGCCTGAACGTGGATGCCGTGTCTGTTGGCGACTTGCAGCTGCGTCAACTCTGGCCGGTGGGCGTTCACGGCACCCTCGCGCGGATAGCTTTGTTGCCGGATCGGTCGCCGAGGGGTGCCTCCTGTCGGGCGGGTCGGCCGTCCACTGTCGAGTGTGGAGGGCGTTCGGAGCAAACAAACGCCCTCCGATGGACGCTGGCCGCGGAAACGAAATGTGGGGGTAGGTAGTCCCCACAGTCGCGAGTCGAGGGTATCCTCTTTTTGCAGGAACCGCTTCCAAGCAGCATCTGCGGAAAGGAATGCCCGCACAGGGGCGGCATCGCCCGGATAGACTTGTCGGCATGAAGGTCGGAGCCTACATCGACGGGTATAACTTGTTATGCCGATGTCGGCATAACAATGTCTAGGTTCACGACATAGGTGACAAGTGACAGGTGAGTCGGGACATGGGTGACAGTTGTTGGCATGTCAAAACCTCATGTTGCTGTTCTAAAAATGTTTCTGGCGCGTTGTCGGCTCCGGGGTATTCAGGCTTCCCAGAAGTATGGGTCTTCTGGGGTTGACTCCTTAATCCCGCCATCCCAAATGTCCGGTTTAAGGGGTCAACCCCACAAGCCGGGGAATCCTTTCCAGTTGAAGTGCCTTTATTGGTTGAGAGCTTGTGCTTGGGTTTGGTTGATTAGTTCGAGTAGTTCGATGCGGGTTTGTTCGCCTTTGTTGGTGCCGTCGGATGGTGACACGGTCAGGTTGGGGAATGCTGGTGCTTGATAGCTGGTGTCGCCTTTGGCCCAGGCGTCTTTGGTTTTCTGGAATGCGGCGGCGTCGTATGGCGGGCAGGTTTTCAAAAGTTTGGCTAGTTCACTGGTGGTGATGGTTGCTGGGATTACTACTTCGGGTAGCCCACCGGGTGAGGTTGGTTCAGGGTCGGTGATGTCAAGGTGCCCGTTTTTGCGGGCGCAGGTCGCCCATTTGGTGGATGCTTCAGCGACAGTGTTGGTCTGGTCAGGGTTTTGTGGTGTGGTGGGGCTAGTTTCGCTGGTTGTGTAGCCTGCTTGGCTAAGACAAGTGGTGTAGTTGGCGGTGTGGTCCTGGCCGTCGATGACAAGCAGCGGCCCTTCGGGTTCAAGCCAGACAGTTTCCTGATCGGCGGTCATCACAGTGGTGTCATTGGTGTACGAGACGGTGACCTGTCCGGTCAGGTCACGGTTGATGACCCACTGATCAGGTTCGAAGATGACCTTTTGGCCGTCGGTGCCTAGATCATGCAGCGAGGCTGGTATTCCTGCCGCTGACAGGCACGCCAACAGTGCGTCGAGGGAACCCTCGGTCGCTACCGGCACCGACTGTGATGGGCTCGGTGTACCAGTCCCAGCGGTCGTCGAAGCAGGGCTGGAAGTGCAGCCAGACAAGACCAGACCGGCCACTACGGCGGTCGACACCAAACGGCATAGCCAAGATGACAGGGTTCGCATGAGTTGAGTTCTCCTTTACTAGGTAATCACGCAGATGTGGAGGCCTGAACGGGCAGGTTTTGAGCCGGTACTGATGACGCGTTAGGGCTGGGTCGGTTCAGGGTAACTTCGACGCTGCTGCGGGTACCCCAATTTGAGCGGCGCAGTGTTACCAGCGCATAGATTCGTAGCCATACCAGGACACCGACATGTAACAATCCATAGATGGGGGCTATCGCGAATCCGATCAGGCGGTCTTTAGTTTTGGGTCTGACCCCGGTCAGATCGGGGTAACGGAATGACCGGCCGTAGGCCATGAGCGCTAAATACAGCAAATATGGGCCGATCAACAGTTGCGCGGTGACTAGTGGTGCGACGACCAACGCGAAGATGAGAGTCCCGGTGAAAATGATCCAACCGGCTAACTCGATGAACGTGAACCAGAACGCAGGTTTGCGGATAGGCATGGCGCGCAGCACCCACAACGATTCGCGGAAGAAACTCTTGTTCCACCGGACCTGTTGCCGCAGAAAATGGCTCATCTTCTCCGGTACAGCTGTCCAAGCCACAGCACTTTGATTGAACAGGGCCCGGCCTTCCAACAAACAATAGTTAGTCAACCGTCGATCATCACCGAACACTGCTGGTTTACCCAAAAACAGTTGATTCAAAAAATCCGGACGATACTTTCGTAACACCTGCGCCGAATACAGCGTCAACGACCCGCACGCGCACAATACCTGACCGAACCGGGACTGGGCACCCCGGTCAACCAGAAACGCCTGCGCATACCGCAAATCGATCAGCCGGGTAAGCAGGTTCCGGTCAAAGTTCAACGCCAACACCAACCCGGTGACCACTTTCACATCCGGCTGGGTGTAGCTGCGCACCAGGTTAGCGACCGCATCAGGAGCAACCACAGTGTCAGAATCAACCCCCAACAAAGCATCAATGTCAGGTTGGAGTTCCAAAGCCCGCATCAACGCATGCCTTTTACCTTGATTGACCGCGAACCGTTCAACCACCAGATCTATCCCCGCCTCGCAGAAACGATCCCGCCAGGAAACCGCTTCAGTTAGCGCGCCACGATCAGGAGAACAATCATCAATAACTACCACTCGTTCCAACAGATAACTTTGCGCCAACAACGAACCCAAACAGGCACCCAACAGGTCTGGATCCTCGTTATACACAGTTACTGCAACACCCACACGCACACCACCTGCACTAGACACGGCCAGGTGTTGCGGGATAACAGGAGGGGGTTTCCACGACAAAACAATCTTGGCAGCGAACAGGGCGATCACCGCGACCCCGTACCAT
>JAITSW010000204.1 GCA_031287505.1 Propionibacteriaceae bacterium | reverse complement strand
GCCGATACCTTCCGCGCCGCCGCCGCCGACCAACTTGAGACCTGGGGCTCACGAGTGGGTGTCCCCACCGTCCGAGGCCCAGAAGGAGGCGACCCGGCCTCGGTGGCTTTCGAAGCCGTCGACAAAGGTATTGCCGATGGAGTGGATGCCGTCCTGGTTGACACCGCAGGCCGCCTCCACACCAAGACCGGCTTGATGGACGAATTGGGCAAGATCAAACGCGTCATCGAGCGCAAAGCCCCCATCACCGAGGTCTTGCTGGTACTCGATGCCACAACTGGCCAAAATGGCCTCGCCCAAGCCAAGGTCTTTGCCGAGGTGGTGGAGGTAACCGGCATCGTGTTGAGCAAGCTGGACGGCTCTGCCAAGGGCGGCATCGTTTTCCGCGTGCAGCAAGAGCTGGGCGTCCCCGTCAAGCTGGTTGGCCTCGGGGAGGGGCCCGATGACCTACTACCTTTCAATGCCAAAGAATTTGTAGACGCACTTCTCTCATAGGGGCGCGGTAGTTCATTTGACTTGCAAGAAGAAGGGTGTCTTGACGGGCGAAGCGAGAAATGCCTTGTTCTTCTAACTGCCCGGTAGGATAGTCCCGCGCCAGGAGGTACCCAATTGTTTGATAGCCTGCAAGAGCGGCTGAGCGCCGCGTTCAAGAATCTACGCGGCAAGACTCGACTAAGCGAACATGATCTCAACGTCACTCTGCGAGATATTCGTCTTGCCCTGCTTGAAGCCGACGTAAACCTTGAGGTTGTCAAAGAGTTCATCGCCGCCGTGCGATCGCGGGCTGCCGGTCTGGAGATTCACCAAGCTCTAAATGCCGGCCAGCAGATCATCAAGATCGTCAACGATGAGTTGATCGCCATTTTGGGCGGCGAGCAGCGGCAGCTGCAGTTTGCCAAAAACCCGCCGACCGTCATCATGTTGGCTGGCCTACAGGGTTCTGGCAAGACGACGCTGGCTGGCAAGCTGGGCAAGTGGCTCCGCGATCAGGGGCGTTCACCGCTTTTGGTGGCCGCTGACCTACAGCGTCCAAATGCCGTCACCCAATTGCAGGTCGTGGGGGAGCGGGCCGGAGTTCACGTCTTTGCCCCCGAGCCGGGTAACGGCGTCGGCGACCCAATTAAAGTGGCCAAAGATGCCATAGATTTTGCCAAGGCCAAGCTTTACGACGTAGTCGTCGTCGATACCGCCGGCCGGTTGGGCGTGGATCAAGAGTTGATGCGCCAGGCCGAAGGTATCCGTGATGCCGTACAGCCCACGGAAACCCTCTTCGTCGTTGACGCCATGATCGGCCAAGATGCTGTCAATACGGCTAAAGCCTTCGAGCGGGGTGTCGGCTTTGACGCTGTCGTCCTCTCTAAGCTGGACGGCGATGCCCGCGGTGGTGCCGCACTTTCAATCGCATCGGTGACCGGCAAGCCGATCATGTTCGCCTCCACTGGCGAGGGTTTGGACGACTTTGAGCCCTTCCACCCAGATCGGATGGCCAGCCGGATCCTCGACATGGGCGACCTGCTCACTTTGATCGAGCAAGCGCAGCGAACGTTCGACATGAAAGAGTCGCAGCGCGCTGCCCAGAAGCTTTTATCTGGTGACGGATTCGGCTTGGACGATTTCTTGCAACAGCTCCAAGCTATCCGCAAGATGGGCCCGATGTCGAAGATCTTGGGCATGATGCCGGGCATGGGGCAGATGAAGAGCCAGATCGAGAATATCGACGAGCGCGACATCGACCGACAGTTGGCAATCATCCAGTCCATGACCCCTATTGAGCGGGCTAATCCCAAGCTGTTGGACGGCTCGAGGCGGGCGCGTATTGCCAAGGGCTCTGGCACTACCGTCTCGCAGGTGAATTCCCTGGTAGCGCGGTTCTTTGAGGCAAAAAAGCAGATGGGCGCGCTTGGGGCGCAAATCCCCGGCATGCGGCGTCCAGCGGCTAAACAAGCTCCTAAGAAGAAGGCCAAAGCTGGCCACAAGGTTTCTGGAAATCCGGCAAAACGCGCTGCAACTCCTGCCCCGATACCTACTGGGCCAGCGGCGCCGGCCACTGCGGGTCTGCCCAATCTTGGAGGCCTTCCAAATCTTGGCGGTGGCCCGCAAATGCCAGGCCTGGGGAGTTTTGGCTTGCCCGGCGGGGCTCCCGGAGCTTCAGACTTCGAAATCCCAGACGAGCTTGCCAAGCTGCTTAGGCAAAACAACCCCGGTTAGGTTAGGCAGGCAGTGGCATTACACCTAAAGGCAACCGTCCTCCCGGAAGGGGTTGAGCGAGAAATCTGGGTGAGAGACGGCATCATTTCACATACGCCGGCACCCAACGCCGAAACCGTCCTAGACGGTGGATATCTCCTCCCTGGACTAGTCGATGCCCATTGCCATATCAGCCTCGAAAACCTTGGGGCAGCGCCGCGCGGCGTATCTAGGGCACATGCTCTTCAAGACCGTGACGCGGGCACTCTGCTCATCAGGGAAGCGGGGGCGCCCGACGATACCCACTGGACAGGCGATGATCCAGATTTGCCGCGCATAATTCGCGCCGGACGCTGGATAGCCCGCCCGATGCGTTATCTAATGGGCTATGCGGTAGAGGTTGAACCCGGGCAATTGGTAGCTGAAGTTGCAAAACAGGCGGCCAATTCCGACGGCTGGGTGAAGATCATCGGAGACTGGATTGACCGCAAAGTCGGCGATCTCGCCCCTCTTTGGCCCGCCGACGTGGCAGCTGCCGCCATTGCCCAGGCTCATCGCCTGGGAGTGAAAATGACGGCGCATTGTTTTGGGGAAGAATCGGTGGCGCAGCTGGTGCGAGCCGGGATTGACTGTATTGAGCACGGCACCGGAGCTGATACCCAGACTCTGAAAATCATGGCTGAGCGGCAGATCCCAATCGTCCCCACTATGACCAATCTGGAGAATTTCCCAATTTTCGCCGCTGCCGGGGATGCGAAATTCCCCGTCTATGGGTCGCATATGCGCGCCCTCTACGCCAGACGGTTTGAGACCATGCGCGAGGCTTTCGAACTGGGTGTGCCGCTCTACTGCGGAACGGACGCCGGTGGCACAGTTCCGCACGGACTCATCGCCGGCGAAGTGAAGCTGATGGCTAAATTCTCAAATAACGAGTTTGCGCTCGGGGCAGCTTCCTGGAATGCCCGCAAATGGCTCTGCGTACCCCACACGCTAGCCGATGGCTGCCCAGCTGATTTCGTCGCCTACGCCGGTGATCCGCGGGAAAACCTTGACGTTCTAGACCATCCGGAGTTCGTCGTTCTGGCGGGTCGGCTGCACCTGCCCCATGCCGTTGCGATACCTGATGTGGAATCTAGCCGGTAACACGGAAGAGGTTAAACCTAGACAATGGTGAATAAACAGCTAACCGGTTGCCCTCAGTTAGCTAAAGCGCTGCCATTTCTGGCATGATTACTCTTGCGTCTGTGCATTTTGAGGTCCCTCTCATACCTTGAAGGCCCAGCCCATCCGGCGGCGTGAAGCCAAACCCCACTGGTTAGCAAAGCCAACCATATGAGATCAGGTGCAGTACTTGATCAAGTCCCATAGGAGAAACCACACTCGTGGCTGTAAAGATTCGGCTCAAGAGGCTTGGCAAGATTCGCCAGCCCTACTACCGCATTGTTGTAATGGATTCCCGCACCAAGCGGGATGGCAGGGCGATTGAAGAGATCGGCCTCTATCACCCTAAAAACAATCCGTCCGTTATTGAGGTTAAGTCTGAGCGCGCTCAGTACTGGCTCGGCGTCGGCGCCCAGCCCACAGAGGCTGTTGTCGCTATTTTCAAACGCTCTGGCGATTGGCAGAAGTTCACCGGCACCACCGATGAGTCCGGCATTCTTCCGCAGCCCATCCGCGCTGACAAGGTTGCTTTGTTCAACGCGGCTCTGGCTGAGGCAGACAATGAGCCCGCCACCTCGGCTATCTCCCGTAAGAAGAGCGCCAAGGTTGTTGAAGAAGTCCCAGAAGAAGCTGCTTATGCCTTAGCAGCCGAAACTGAAGAGGCATAAGAATGTTGGGTGAAGCTCTGGAGCATCTAGTGCGCGGGTTGGTTTCCAACCCCGACGATGTTCGGGTGCGCGAATTCAACGGGCGCCGCGGGCAGACTCTCGAAGTCAAGGTTGCCCCCGGCGATATCGGCAAAGTCATCGGCCGTCAAGGACGTACCGCCAAAGCCCTACGCACCGTGGTGGGCGCGTTGGCAGGCGGTCACATCCGGGTAGATTTCGTTGACGTAGGCCAGCGCAACCGCCGTCGCTGACAAAGGCATAGACGCCCCGATTGCGAGCTATTCGCTCTCGGGGCGTTTTTTTGCCTTGGCCGCCGACGCGCCCTCTGGCATCTGTTTAATAGAATTCAGCTTGCGGCAGCCGAAGGCACCCGAGGCCAATCCGCTAGGTGAAATGATGGACGCATGCAAAAAGAGGTAATCGTCGGCTATGTCGGCAAAGCCCATGGCTTAGCCGGCGAGGTAGCCATCCGCGTCATCACGGACGAGCCGGAAATTCGCTTCGCGGTCGGCGCGGAATTGGCCGCTGGCGATGGAGGCACGCTCAGGATTGCGGCTAGGCGCTGGCATAGCGGGGTGCTGCTGATGAAATTCGAGGGCGTCAATGACCGCAGCGCCGCTCAGGCACTGCGCAGCCAGGCGCTTTGGGCTGAGCTGCACGACCTCGAAGATGACGATGAGTTTCATGATGTCGAGCTAATCGGCCTGACGGCAAAGACCTCTCAAGGCGATGAAATCGGCCCGGTGCTGCGGGTGCTGCATTTCCCAGCTCAAGACCTGCTAGAGATCAAGACCGCAATTGGAAGCAAACTGGTGCCTTTTGTCCGCGAACTCGTTCCGGAAGTCGACGTCGAAGAAGGTTGCCTTACCATTGCGGAGATTCCCGGCCTACTAGACGAAATCGAGGATTGAGCGTGCGAATAGACGTGGTTTCGATTTTCCCCGGCTACTTCGAGCCGCTAAAGCTCTCCTTGGTGGGCAAGGCCATCGAATCCGGGTTAGTGGATGTCTCGATTCACGATCTGCGCGGTTGGGCACATGATCGACACCATACTGTTGACGACACCCCATATGGCGGAGGGGCGGGCATGGTGATGAAGCCGGAGCCTTGGGGAGAAGCGGTGGACGCGGTGCTGGCTCAGGCTGATCTGCAAAACACCGGGCCGACGCTGATTGTTCCCACGCCGTCCGGCCAACTCTTCACCCAAGCTTTGGCGGGGAGGTTATCCAACTCGGAGCATCTCGTTTTTGCCTGCGGGCGATATGAGGGAATTGACCAACGGGTCATAGATTATGCCCGGACGCGGCTTCCAGTGGCCGAAGTGAGCCTTGGAGATTACGTCCTCAATGGTGGCGAGGTGGCAGTACTGGCGATTATCGAAGCGGTGGTAAGGCTGATTCCCGGCGTTCTTGGAAACCCGGAGTCGCTGTTGGAAGAATCACACACCGCAGAATTGGGTGGTTTGCTGGAATATCCGGTGTACACCAAACCCGCATCCTGGCGCGGTCTTGAGGTTCCCGAGGTTTTGCTTTCGGGCCACCACGGAAATATCGAAGCTTGGCGCAAATCCAAATCGTTGGAACGCACAAAAGCGCACCGGCCAGAACTATTGGGCGAAGCAGGCTGAATATGCCCCAACCCTCCGCGACTCGTAGACACCGGCAATCGCGAATAAGACAAGCAATTATTAACATAAATCGACATAAGAGGCGTGTGAATGCCGTTATCTGCCCTTTTTCGAAATTGACAGCGGGAACTGATCCAATTCACTCCCCGGGGCATCAGATTTTGGGTATCGTGTCCCCGTGGTGACAACAACTCTGACTCCGCATCAAAAGACATTGCGGTCCACCGTCGCCCGAAAAGCCCTCATGGCTGTAACGGGTTTGGTGTTGATTGCATTCTTGCTGGTGCATATGTATGGAAATCTCAAGATGTTCCTGGGCCCTGAATCATTTGATCATTATGCCGAATGGCTCCAGGTCGATATCCTCTACCCGCTCATCCCCAAGGGTTGGTTTATCTGGCTGTTCCGGGCAGTGCTCCTCCTTTGCGTGGTGCTGCACATGTATTCGGCGATAACCCTTTGGCTGCGGGCAAAGAAAGCAACCCCCGATAGCTATGCGGTTCGCTCCAAACTTGCCCAGACGCATTCCTCGATGGCTATGCGCTGGGGTGGCGTGGTGCTGGCCGGCTTCTTGGTGTTCCACATCCTGCAGTTCACAGCGAAAATGACTCTGCCCAGCGGGTATGCCGGCGAATCTGCGTATGCCCGGGTGGTTGCCGAGTTCGGACTGTGGTGGATGGTGGCCTTCTACGCGCTGTGGCTCTTGGCAATCGCTTTGCACATTCGGCACGGCTTCTGGAGCGCCTTCTCGACGCTCGGCGCCAACACCAGCCCCAAGGCTGAGCGGGTGCTGAATGCCCTTGCCTGGTGTGTGGCCCTGCTCTTGTACTTAGGCTTCATGGTTATGCCGGTTTCGGTTTTCTTCGGATGGATTGGGTGAAAGATATGACGCAGACAAAGGCCGAAGATTTCTTCGTTGTCGGCAACGACATTGCCGACACCAAAGCAGATACCTCACTTCCCATCGAGCAGATCTGGAAGGATCGCCAGTTCCATGCGAAGCTGGTGAATCCGTCCAATAGGCGCAAGCTGACGGTCATCATCGTCGGTACTGGCCTAGCCGGTGGCGCGGCAGCCGCCTCGCTTGGCGAGGCTGGGTATAACGTCCTTAACTTCTGTTACCAGGACAGCCCCCGCCGGGCGCACTCGATCGCAGCCCAAGGTGGCATCAACGCCGCTAAGAACTATCGCAACGACAACGACTCGGTACACCGCCTGTTCTATGACACCGTCAAGGGTGGCGACTACCGCGCTCGCGAGACCAACGTCCACCGTTTGGCTGAGGTAAGTGCCAACATCATCGATCAATGCGTGGCGCAGGGCGTTCCGTTTGCCCGTGATTACGGCGGCTTGCTCGACAACCGTTCCTTCGGCGGCGTGCAGGTGGAGCGTACCTTCTATGCCCGCGGCCAAACCGGACAACAACTGCTGATTGGTGCTTATCAGGCGCTTGAGCGTCAGATTCACAAGGGTGCCGTCAAGATGTACAACCGTCACGAGATGCTTGAGCTAATCGTGGTGGATGACCGGGCTCGCGGCATCGTCACCCGCGACATGGTCACCGGCGAGATTGAGTCCTTCACCGCTGACGCGGTGGTTTTGGCTACCGGCGGTTATGGAAATGTGTTCTTCCTTTCGACGAACGCAATGGGTTGCAATACCACGGCGAACTGGCGGGCACACCGAAAGGGTGCTTACTTCGGTAACCCGTGCTACACCCAGATTCACCCCACCTGCATCCCGGTTCACGGTGACAACCAGTCGAAGCTAACGCTGATGTCTGAGTCGCTGCGTAACGACGGGCGCATCTGGGTGCCAAAGAACGCCGCAGATTGCGATAAAGATCCCCGGCAGATTCGAGAAGAAGACCGCGACTACTACCTAGAGCGCATCTATCCGGCATTCGGCAACTTGGTTCCGCGCGATATCGCATCTCGGCAGGCTAAGTACCGTTGTGACGAAGGCCGCGGCGTCGGCCCGACGGTTGCCGAGATCGGTCCCGACGGTGTCGAGCGCCAGGTGCGCCGTGGTGTTTACCTCGATTTCGCCGAGGCAATCGGCCGTTTGGGTAAGGATGCCGTTCGCGCAAGGTACGGCAACCTGTTCGACATGTACGCGCAGATCACCGGCGAAGATCCTTACGAGACGCCAATGCGCATCTATCCCGCAGTGCACTACACCATGGGTGGTTTGTGGGTTGATTACGATCTTTCCAGCAACATCCCGGGCCTCTATGTGGCCGGAGAGGCAAACGTCTCCGATCACGGCGCGAACCGCCTCGGAGCTTCGGCGTTGATGCAGGGGCTCTCCGATGGCTACTTCGTTTTGCCCAACACCATCAACGACTACCTCGGCGGCGCAAACCTCCCGAAGGTCGATCAGGACACGCCGGAAGTTCGGGAAGCTGTTCAGGGCGTCAATGATCGCATCAACAAGCTGCTCTCAATCAAGGGTTCCCGCACTGTTGACTCGTTCCACAAGGAACTGGGCAACATCATGTGGGAATACTGCGGTATGGATCGTAAAGAAGAAGGTCTGATTTTGGCCATCTCCAAGATCCGCGCCTTGCGTGATGAGTTCTATAAGAATGTGAGGGTTACCGGTGTGGGCGAAGAGTTCAACCAAACTCTGGAGCGTGCCGGACGTTTGGCCGACTTCTTCGAGTTGGGCGAGCTGATGTGCGTTGACGCTTTGCATCGCCGGGAATCGTGCGGTGGCCACTTCAGGTCCGAGTCGCAAACCGAAGACGGCGAGGCGCTGCGTGATGATAAGAACTTCCTTTATGTGGCAGCTTGGGAATACACCGGCACCAGTACCGCCCCGATCCTGCACAAGGAGCCGTTGGTCTACAAGGCAATCGAGTTGAAGCAGAGGAGCTACAAGTGAGCGAGAAGACTATCAACATCACTTTGCGGGTTTGGCGCCAGGCAAACACGCAGTCTGCGGGCAAACTCGAGAGCTACGATGTGGCCGGGGTCTCCACCGACATGTCGTTCTTGGAAATGCTCGATCAGCTCAACGAGGAACTCACCCTTAAAGGGGTAGACCCGGTGGCTTTCGATCATGACTG
>JAITSW010000195.1 GCA_031287505.1 Propionibacteriaceae bacterium | reverse complement strand
TCTCTATCCCGGGGATTGGCCCGTTACCCCAAAGCGCACCTCGGCAGCTGAATAAACTGCCCTCAAAAGGCGCGTGAAGCACGACGGATTGTGTGGGCAGTCCAACGTCCGTCCAGATAATTAACCTCAAGAGGCCATTCGAAGGCTCGGGAAAGCGTCTCGCTATTCAGGCTGGTATTAATCGGGCCAGCCACAACCACCCGTCCGTGGTTGAGCATGAGTATGTGGGTAGCTGCCACCGGGATCTCCTCCACGTGGTGGGTGACCATCACCGTGGCCGGAGCTGAGGAGTCTTCGCAGATATCTGAGATGGTGTCGACTAGGTCTTCGCGGGCGGCCAGATCCAAACCGGAGGCCGGCTCATCGAGCAGCAGGAGTTCAGGATCGGTCATGAGGGCACGCGCAATCTGTACCCGCTTGCGTTCCCCCTCAGAGAGGGTGCCGAACGTCCGGTTCATCAGATGGTCGATGCGCATTTGGAACATCAACTCATCAGCCCGGTCATAATCCACCGCCTCGTAAACCTCTATCCAGCGGCCAGTTACCCCGTAAGCAGCCGAGACCACGACGTCTTTGACCAATTCGCCCTTTGGGATGCGATCAGACATGGCCGCGGAAGAAACTCCAATGCGCGGACGCAACTCGAAGACGTCAATTCGCCCAAGCTGGCTTCCCAATACCCAAGCGGTGCCCCTGGAAGGGAACATCTGTGCCGCGCAGATCTGCAGCAACGTCGTCTTGCCGGCTCCGTTGGGGCCGATAATCACCCAGCGCTCATCAGGATTCACGGCCCAATTGATTCCAGAAAGCAACGTAGACCGAGAACGCACGACGGAAACGTCACGTAGTTCGATCACAGCCATGCCACTAGGCTAGCCGATGTGACGCCTGCGCCCGACTAAAGCTCAAAGGTTTTTGCCCTCGCATCTTGTGAGACGGCAAGCATCGCGCGATTTAGGCTGCCAAGATGGACCTATGTCCGAAAGCACAACTTCAGCTGCGCGGCAATTGCTTCACCAACTCACTGATCCATTGCCGAAGTATCTCTCGCAAGCCGCAGATTTGCGCCACGAAATACACCAACATCCCGATCTTTCCGGCGAAGAGTTGCCCACGGCTGAGCGCATTCTGGAGTATTTGCCAGAGTTTTGCATGATTGAGCTCCCGCAAGCGGGCTTTGGCCTCCGGATCGGCCCTGGATTCGGCCCGACGGTTGCCATCCGGGCCGAGTTGGATGCCCTGCCAGTCGTAGAAGAGACCGGTGTCGATTGGGCGTCCACCTCAAATGTGATGCATGCCTGTGGGCACGACGTCCATATGGCAGCTCTGTGGGCGCTGATCCAATGTGCCAAGGACGTACCTGACTTACCTATACCCATGCTCGCGCTTTTCCAATCCTCCGAAGAAGTCCAGCCCTCCGGCGCTGAGACGATTGTTAAGGGCAACCTCCTGGCAGAGCACAATATTGCCGCCATCATCGGAGCACACGTCCAGCCCAGGCTGGCGGCAGGCGTAGTCTCCACCGGCTTGGGCGTGGTCAATGCGGCCACCGACGGGTTCGAGATTAAGGTGCTGGGCGAACCCGGCCATGGCGCCTACCCACATGTTGCGGTAGATCCCGTCCCGGTATTGGCGGCCATTATTCAAGGGCTCCAAGAAATTGTCACCCGCGATATCAACCCGATGCATCCCTCGTTGATCACAGTTGGCGAGGTTCACGCTGGAACTGCCGGAAATGTCATCCCGGAATCGGGATATTTGCGGGGAATTATCCGAGCCTTCGACGAGCACGATCGGGCTCGCATCTTGAGCAACATCGCGCGCGTGGCTGAAAACACCACTCTCGCCCGAGGGGCGCAAGCCAGGGTAACCATCCACAAAGGCGACCCGGTGCTCTCCAATGCCGATCCGCTGGTGAAACTAGCTGACCCGCTTTTGGCGGAATTGGGCATTCCGCTCGCTGATCCTCCTTTTAGATCCCTAGGCTCAGATGATTTCGCACATTATTCGCAAATCGCCCCCACCCTAATGACTTTCGTCGGAACGGGAATTGGCGCGGTCTCATACACAAAGGGCGAGATCGCCTTGCATCATCCGCAGTTCTTGCCCTCCGACCACGCGATCGAGCTGGTGGCCAAGGCCTTGGCAGCCGGTTATGTGGCTGGAGCAGGGCTAGCTGGCGCGCTATAAGCGGGCAGCCCTATCCAAACAAATGTGTGGAACTAATCCAGCTCTACCAGATCGGCATAGTCTTCATTCCAAAGGTCTTCCACACCATCTGGCAGCAACAACACCCTTTCGGGTTCTAAGGCGCGCACCGCGCCCTCATCGTGGGTCACCAAAACAATAGCGCCCGCATAATCGCGAATCGCCCCTAAGACTTCCACCCGCGAAGCGGGGTCGAGATTGTTGGTCGGCTCGTCTAGAAGCAACACATTCGCCGCTGAGATAACCAGCACCGCCAAAGCCAACCGCGTCTTTTCGCCACCGGAGAGTACCGTAACAGGCTTATTGACATCGTCCCCGGTAAACAGGAACGATCCGAGAATCGAACGGACTTCAGCCTCGGTGAGGTCAGCGGTAGCCGAAAGCATATTTTCCAAGACCGTACGTTTCCGATCTAGGGTTTCGTGCTCCTGGGCGTAATAGCCGATTTTTAGGCCATGGCCGGGACAAACTGCCCCGGTATCTGATTCTTCAACACCGGAAAGGAGCCGCAGCAGCGTGGTCTTCCCGGCACCATTGAGCCCCAACACAACGACCCGAGAGCCCCGGTCTATGGCTAAATCCACGGCGGTAAACACCTCCAGAGAACCATACGACTTACTCAAATCGTTTGCCATAAGCGGTGTTTTCCCACAGGGCGCCGGCTTTGGGAATCGAATCCTGGCTATCCTGTCGCCAGCCCGCTCCTGATCGATATTGGCCAGCAGCCGTTCCGCGCGTTTGGCCATATTCTGCGCCGCCACAGCTTTGGTGGCCTTGGCGCGCATCTTGTCAGCCTGAGCCATCAACGTCTCAGCCTTACGTTCGGCGTTGGCCCGCTCACGCTTGCGACGTTTCTCATCTACCTCGCGCTGTGCCAGATAGTGTTTCCAATCCATCGCATAAATATCCAAGGCCGAGCGGTTGGCGTCCAGATGGAAAATCTTATTCGCGGTAGATTCCAAGAGGGCGGTATCGTGCGAGATCATCAGCAGCCCGCCCGGATACGCGGCTAAGAAAGACCGCAACCAGACTATCGAATCTGAGTCCAAGTGGTTGGTCGGCTCATCCAAGAGCAAGGTATCGGCACCGGAGAAGAGAATTCGAGCCAGCTCCACCCGTCGGCGTTGACCGCCGGAAAGGGTACCGATCTTTTGATTCAGGACGCGATCGCCCAGCCCCAAATTGGAGGCGATGCGGGCCGCCTCGGCTTCCGCCGCGTATCCTCCGACGGCAGCTAATTCTGCCTCCGCCCGGGTATACGACTTCATGGCTTTCTCTTGGGTTTCCCCTTCCTCGCTTGCCATGGCCAGCGAATAACGCTGCAACCGGGCAATGATGTGATCGAGCTTTCGGGCTGAGTAAATGCGATGTTTGGCCAGCTGTTCCAGATCACCCGTGCTCGGATCTTGGGGAAGGTAGCCAATTTTCCCAGAGCGAGTCACCTTCCCAGAAGTTGGGAGCCCCTTGTTGGCCAGAATCTTGGTAAGCGTGGTCTTTCCGGCACCGTTGCGTCCGACCAAACCGATCTTGTCGCCGGGCGCGATTTGGAAACTCGTAGGCGCCAAGAGCAGGCGCGCGCCCACCCGCACCTCAACATCCCGAACCGTTAGCACAAGGGAATAACCTACCGTAGCCGCACCTCCAAGCCCCACTTGGGCACCTCAGAGCGCCGGCAAGACCTAGTCAGAGATTGAAACCAATGGCACGCAACTGCTCACGGCCCTCTTCGGTAATGCAATCGAGATTCCACGGCGGCAGCCAAACCCAGTTGATAGCCACCGATTTTGCGAGCTCGGACAAGACGTAATAAATCTCGTATTCGAGGCGATCTGTAAGCGGGCAGGTCGGGGTGGTGAGCGTCATATTCAGCATCACATTCCCCTCCTCGTCGATGAAAACTCCATAGAGCAGACCCAGGTCGACGATGTTCACGCCTAATTCCGGGTCGACAACATCTTTGAGGGCTTCGCGCACCACTTCTTCAGTGGGAACAGTGAAACCTGGATTCGAGCTTGGATCCGCAAAAGGACTCACCCGCGCGGGGTATTCAGACTCTGGCCCGGCTGGCACCTCGTCACCAAGTGAAATCTCGGGGTCTAACGGCTCGGTGTCTGGATCTTCAACCGGCGAGCTGGG
>JAITSW010000129.1 GCA_031287505.1 Propionibacteriaceae bacterium | reverse complement strand
CGCCGAACAAAACCGGCTGCTCCGCCACCCTGTCGAACTGCAAAAGCGAGAGGAGCAGGTAGTCGAGTATAAGACCGCGCGTTACACCATCGCGGCACCCGTGACACTTGGCGCGCAATTCGCCAAGGCCCCCACGCAGGCAATCGGAGAATTGACCCGTTTTGGTTCGGCGCTTGGCCGGGCCTTTCAGTACCGCGACGACGTTCTCGGTGTTTTCGGCGACGAATCTGTCACGGGAAAGCCTTCTGGCGATGACCTTCGCGAAGGAAAACTCACGGCTCTGATCGCCCACACGGTGGCAAATGCGAATCCGGGCGAAATAGACCTCCTTTCGTCCCTAATAGGTAATCCCGAGCTAGACGAAGAAGGCATAGAGTGGTTGCGGTCGACCATCGTCGACAGTGGGGCATTGGCGGCAACCGAAGCACAGATCGCTGCCGCCTACGATCAGGCTCTGGCAACGCTGGATTCTCTAGAAATCACCGACGCGGCACAGACCGCATTGCGCGCCTTGGCCACCAGGGCGGTAAAGCGCGAGGCCTAGCGTCAACCCGTATTTGGCCGCTGTCAGCCGACTTTCGAAGTAGCGGCGCGAAAACCGCGGACGACACGCCGGCGCCAGGTCTAAATGACCACGGAAATCTGGCACACAACGGGTGAAGAGCTGGATATGCGGAGGGCGAAGAGCTGGGGAGACAACGGGTGAAGGCGGACTTTAGCTGCTCTTAGAGCGAGCCCGGGCTCGACCGCGTTCGTTTTGATTCAGAACGGTCTTGCGGATGCGGATGTTCTTTGGCGTCACCTCGAGGCATTCGTCTTCGCGGCAGAATTCCAATGATTGCTCTAGCGACATGGCACGCGGGGGAATCAAGCGTTCCAACTCGTCCCCCGTTGAAGAACGAACGTTGGTTAGCTTCTTCTCTTTGGTGGGGTTGATGTCCATATCGTCAGGACGCGGGTTTTCACCTACGACCATGCCTTCATAAACCTCGTCACCGGGGGCAATGAAAAGCGAGCCGCGTTCTTGCAAATTGAAAAGCGCATATGCGGTAACGGTGCCGCTGCGATCTGCGACCAGCGAGCCCGAAACGCGGGTTTTGATGTCACCGGCGTGTGGCTCGTAACCCTCAAAAACGTGGTTCATGATGCCGGTGCCTCGCGTCTCGGTGAGAAACTCGGTGCGAAAGCCAATCAGTCCGCGCGCCGGGATGACATATTCCATGCGCACCCAGCCGGTACCGTGGTTGACCATCTGTTCCATCCGCGCCCGACGGGTACCCATTAGCTGTGTGATAGTGCCGACATGCTCTTCGGGAATGTCGATGGTGAGACGCTCAAAAGGCTCATGCAACTTGCCGTTGACCTCCTTGGTAAGCACCTCCGGCTTGCCAACCGTAAGCTCGAAACCCTCACGGCGCATCATTTCCACAAGGACGGCCAACTGCAATTCGCCACGTCCCTGCACTTCCCAAGTGTCCGGACGCCCGGTGGGCAGCACATGAATCGAAACATTGCCGATCAACTCAGTTTCGAGGCGGTTTTTTACCAGCCGGGCGGTAAGCAGTTTGCCCACCTGGCCGGCCAACGGCGCGGTGTTGATGCCGATAGTCATGGCGATCGACGGCTCGTCCACGCTAATGAGCGGCAGCGGCCTCGGATCTTCCGGATCGGCAAGAGTTTCCCCGATGGTGATATCCGGGATGCCCGCGATAGCAACGATATCGCCTGGGCCGGCGGAATCGGCGGCAACCCGCTCCAACGCGTGGGTCATCAACAACTCAGAGAGCCGAACGTTGGCGATGGTGCCGTCGCGCTTGCACCAAGCAACCGTCTGCCCGCGGGTCAGCCGACCCTCGATAATGCGGCACAGCGCCAAACGTCCTAGATAAGGCGAGGCATCCAAGTTGGTGACATGCGCCTGCAGCGGCGCACCTTCGGTGTAGCCCGGAGCCGGAATGGTATTGCGGATGAGTTCGAAGAGCGGCTCTAAATTTTCGGCTTCCGGCAGCGTCGCATCTACCGGACGGATGAGGCTCGCGCGTCCAGCCTTCGCGGCGCAGTAAATGATCGGGAAGTCGAGCTGCTCAACATCTTTTTCGTCTACCAAATCCATAAAGAGGGCATAAACCTCGTCCACCACTTCGGCGATCCGAGCGTCCGAGCGGTCAACTTTGTTTATGACGACGATGATCGGCAGCCGCTTGGCCAGCGCCTTGCGCAACACAAAACGAGTCTGGGGCAACGGCCCTTCCGAGGCGTCGACCAGCAACAGCACGCCGTCTACCATCTCTAGGCCGCGTTCTACCTCACCGCCAAAATCTGCGTGGCCGGGAGTATCAATGATGTTCACGGTGATGGTATCGCCGTCGGCGTACTTGTGATCTACCGCGGTGTTCTTGGCCAAGATGGTGATGCCTTTTTCGCGTTCCAGGTCCATCGAATCCATCACCCGGGTTTCGACATCTTGGTTTGCGCGGAACGCTCCCGACTGCCACAACATCGCATCCACCAAAGTGGTTTTCCCGTGATCAACATGGGCGATGATGGCGACGTTTCGCAGATCATTTCTGAGGGCCATTGGACTCCTGAAGGTAGGCAACCTTGTAAATGTTACCCCCCACTGGACACCGGTGCCGAATGCCGATTTTGCGTTCGCGATAAATCTTGAGACGGCTTATCTGAACTGGTAGGCGGTCTGTGTGGTTGGGATATGGGTGTCCGAGCGTATTCCCTCTGGATGCGAAACCTCGCAATCACCGCCAACAAATAAAAAGGCATCCCTACGGGGCAACCGCCGGTGCACGGGCACACCAGCACCCGAGGGTCGGCCTTGCCAGGCGGCCGGACGGGGCAACCGCCAGTGCACGGGCACACCGGCACCAGAACGACGAACCACCTGTCACCGAAAAAACAGCCCGGTTTCACCTGGGCACCGGGGCCTAGCCGCCAGGTCATGTGACAAGGCCAGAAATCTCCCGAAACAAACAGTCTTCAGCTACAATGAGAGCGAATTTGCACATCTCTACCATATGAGCGGGAGGAAGCGTGGTGTCAAAGGTATCCGCAATCTTCTTGGCACACAATCCTCGACAGCACCTAAACAGGCTGGGGATAGCACAAAACAAAGACACCTTCCGCCATCCAAAATCAAGGGCGATGAACATCTGATGCTTGATTTGGCCTTCGGTAAGATCTAGGAGCGCAATGGCGAATTTTCGAAACGTCCAGGATTCCTCAAATACCACCGCCAACGTGAGTATTGCGATGGCTTCAAAGGATAGCTATGCGATAACTCTAATGGTTGCGCTGTATTCTATTCTCTCAAATTTCCGCAAAGATTTGGCTATCGATATATACCTGCTTCTTGAAGAGAATTTCTCTCAAACACATCAAACAATGTTGAAAGACATAGTAAAGCGTTACCCTAAAGCAGCATTGCACATGCTTTTCATTGGAGATAAATATGACAATATCCCCTTGCAAATTAAGCATATTGCAGT
>JAITSW010000088.1 GCA_031287505.1 Propionibacteriaceae bacterium | reverse complement strand
TGGCAGTATTACCGCCGGACGTTCACGCTTGCGGGTTGAATCCGGACAAGCCACCATACAGCTCGATGACGACTCTGACGCCGCCATTTACGCCGAAGCGCAGCTGGGCAGGATTATCTGGGCGCTGGGCAAACACGGAGTTGGCGGGCGGCATGTCTTAAGAGGCGGAACCGGACGTTTAGATGTAGGCGTCGTCATGGGCCAGGTCACTATAGGCGCGAAAGAAAGGGCCAATCATGAGTAGCGCGAACACCCCAAACAACCGCAGAGTCCCAACAGCCTGCCCGGTCTGCGACGGCGTACTCACCACCACCCGGCTCAGCTGTGCCCAATGCGGCACCGAACTCGTCGGGGTTTTCGGTTCTTGCGCGTTTTGCGCATTGGATGAGCCTGAAATTGAGCTGGTCAAAGTCTTTTTGGCATCTCGGGGGAATCTGCGCGAAGTAGAGAAACACCTGGGCGTCTCGTATCCGACGGCTCGGGCCCGATTCACCCGGCTGCTGGTAAAACTTGGTTTGAACGGTGATGAATCTGCACACAGCCGAGAGCAAATCCTTGACCAAGTGGCAGTTGGCAAGCTCAGCGCCGAAGAGGCTGCCGTGCTGCTCGCCGAAGTGGAATGACGCCAGCTAGAGTCTGGGTTTCCCTTCGTCTCCGCGCTAGTTTTCCAATGAAACGATTGTGACGCTGACCGAGCCGCCATTTGGAGCGCGATAGCTGACCGTCTGACCGACCTCGGCGCCCATGACCGCGCTCCCCAGTGGGGACTGCGGCGAATAGACGTCAATGTCCACAGAATCGTCGAACTGCATCATTTCGCGCGAACCCAAAATGAAAACGTCATCATCCTCGCGGTCACCGTCGTAGTAGACGTGTACCTTCAATCCCGGACGGACTTCCTTGGAATCGGCCAAAACCTCACCGACTTGGGCATTCTCAATCAGGTGCGCGAGTTGCTTGATCCGGGCTTCCATTTGTCCCTGCTCTTCACGGGCGGCATGGTAGCCGGCGTTCTCGCTTAAGTCGCCCTCATCCCGGGCCCGGCCGATCTTCGCAGCGATATTCGCCCGGCCATCACCCTTGAGGTAAGCCAACTCGTCAGCAAGCTTGTCGTACGCCTCTTGAGAGAGGTAAATGATTGATTCTTGTCCTTCAGGCACTCGGAAAGTTTAGTCCATTTGGTTTCATATCTGCTCACCAGGGTGCTAGCGGGCCTGAGTTGCGGAAGAATGTCCCCATGACTAAAGCGACTGGCCTGCGGCTGTTGCACGTCCACGCCCACCCTGACGACGAATCTTCCAAGGGCGCTGCGACGACTGCCTTTTACGTAAACCAAGGTGTGCAGGTAATGGTTGCGACCTGTACCGGCGGCGAGGCTGGGGACATTCTCAACAAGTCAATGGACACACCGGAGAATCGGGCAAATCTGCCGCGTTTGCGGCAGGCCGAAATGGCACAGGCCGCCAGGATCTTGGGGATCCACCAGCGCTGGTTGGGCTATAGGGATTCCGGATTCCCCAGCGATGAAACGTATGTCCCCGCGCCTGACACCTTTGCCGCGCTCCCACTGGATGAAGAGGCTGGACGGCTGGTGCAGGTCATCCGCGAATACCGTCCCCAGGTGATGACCTGCTACACCCCCGATGGCGGCTACCCGCACCCAGATCATATTCGGGCCCATCAGGTGGCGATGGCCGCGTTTTCGCAGGCTGCCGACCCAGATCTTTGGCCGCAGCATGGTGGGCCTTGGCAAATTTCAAAGGTTTATTACGACCGGACATTCAACATTGCCAAGATCGTGGCTCTCGACGCGGTGATGCGAAAGTGGGGTTTGCCCAGCCCGCTCGATGGACGCTTGGACCGCAAACACCCCGAAGGCCCCGACTACGTAATCACAACCGCTATCCCCTGCGCCGACTTTTTCCAGGTGCGCAACGAGGCGCTGTTAGCCCATCGTTCACAGATTTCACCCGATGACGCCTGGTGGTTTGGCGTGCCCCTAGAAGTTGAGCGCGAAGCCTGGCCCTCGGAGGACTACCATCTGGCTTTCTCAACAGTGGAAACCTCAATCCCCGAAGACGACCTGTTCGCCGGCCTGCGCTGATCCGCCATCCCAGCCGCCGCGGCCACTCCTTTCGAAGGTGACCTGTTCGCCGCCCCGGCTGATCCACCCCCCACTTCGGCATCGACGACAATACCCGGCTACCATCGACACCCTGGTTCCCTAGTCAACACCGGATGAGCTCATCGGCGGTGTCAGCGCCAGTGCCGCTGCAAGTTCCCCAGTGGGCACCGGGAGAATGCCGGAGATCACAACCTACCCCGGCAATTGCGCTAGTTCCCCAGTGGATACGGTGGGAAACCGCAGATTGCGGAACTGGGAATCGCGGATTGCGTAACTTGGGATTGCGGGGCTGACTACCGAAGGGCTCCGCGGCAGGCTGGCACGATCAGCGCTAAAGTTTGACTATGCGCGTTCCGACACTTCCCCGCCCTCCAGAAGGGTGGGAGTTGAGCGATGTGCTGTATTCGGTTTACGAACGTCGGCTGCTCAGGTCGTTAGACCGCTCTCAGCTACCCCGGCATGTGGCGGTCCTCGCGGATGGAAATCGACGTTGGGCCAGGCTGAATGCCCCTAATGAGCCGTTGGTTGCCGGGTATCAAGCCGGTGCCGACAAGATCAAAGACTTCGTCGGCTGGTGTGACGGAGTTGGCATCCCCATGGTGACTTTGTGGGTGCTCTCCACCGAGAATCTCAATCGCTCAGAAGCAGATGAGTTAAACCCGCTGCTGGGAGTCATCGCCCAGCTAATGGAAGATCTGGCCGGTAACCCCAAGTGGCAAGTCCAGTTGGTCGGCGACCCGTCGCTTTTGCCAGAACCCATTTCCCGGCGGCTAGCTCTTGCCCAGGGTCGCAGCCTTGGACACACCGGCATGCATATCAATGTGGCGGTTGCCTATGGCGGACGCCGGGAATTGCGCGATGCCGTCCGAGCTTTGCTGGAAGCCGAAGCTGAAAAGGGGACGACGCTTCCCGAGTTGGCGCAAACCCTCGAGATCGGCATGATTTCCGAGTATCTCTACACCGCTGGCCAGCCCGACCCGGATCTAATAATTAGAACGTCCGGCGAGCAGCGGCTCTCTGGCTTCCTAATGTGGCAGTCGGCACACAGCGAGTTCTATTTCTGCGAAGCCCTATGGCCAGATTTCCGTCGCGTTGACTTCATCCGCGCCCTGCGTTCCTATACCCAACGCGAACGTCGGTTTGGCCGCTAGCTGCCTTCGCCGTCTTTGACAGTTCGGCAAACCGTTCAATGCCTGCTTCGGGAGGTTTTCCGGTTTGGCCGCTAGCTGCCTTCTCCGTCTTTGACAGGCTCTAGGCGTTCTAGCGCACCTGCCAACCATTTGTCGCAGATGTCAGCCAACTGCTCACCGCGTTCCCAGAGCTTCAATGCCTGCGAAAGGGGCACCTCGCCAGATTCTAAGAGCGCAACTGTCTGCGTCAACTCATCGCGGGCCTGCTCGTAAGTCAGCCCGTCCTGGGCTTCTTGACCCTTGGCTCTGGATTCACTCATCTTATTCCTTTGATAATGGCTCGCCTACCGGTTTCACCCTGGATTTCGTCGACGGCTGGGCTCTTCCTTGCCTCGGCTTTTTTGGCGGGGGATCCGCCTTTGCAGCGCTCTCTTTGGCCACAACATCTGTGGTATCGCCAAGAACTTGCACCTCTATTTGCCCGTCTCGCAACTGCGCCGCCAACTTATCGCCGGCTGTTACCTGTGTCTTCTCGGTGATGGTCTGACCGCCAGCGCTAAGAATCGCATAGCCGCGTCCAAGGGTTCGCTGCGGCGACAGCGCCCGCACCCGGCCGCGCAACCCGGCGATATCAGAGACGGCCACTTGGGTCTTGCGTAACAGCGCCGAGTTCAGCCTGCGCCGCAGGACTGCCACCCGCTCTTGGTTTAGTCGCACGCTTTCCCCCGGGTTACGCATCACCGGGCGAGAACGCACGTCTACGAGCCAACGTTGCTCACGGAGGATGCGAGAGCTAACCGCCCCGCGTAGACGCTGTCTAGCCTGCCCATGGGCCGCCAGTAGCTCGGCCGCATCTGGGACGACGCGCCTGGCGGCATCGGTGGGCGTCGAAGCCCGCAAATCTGCAACCAGGTCGAGAATCGGATTATCGATTTCGTGGCCTATGGCGCTCACTACCGGGGTTCGGCAGGCAAAGACAGCTCGAACCAGGGCTTCATCTGAGAACGGCAAGAGATCCTCAAGCGAGCCACCTCCGCGGGCAATGACAATGACCTCCACCTCGGCCAAGGCATCCAACTCATGCAGGGCGGTGGCTATTTGCTCAGCCGCCTGCGCTCCCTGCACCAACGTATTGCGCACCTCGAAGCGCACCTGCGGCCAGCGCTTCTGCGCATTCTCAATCACATCCCGCTCGGCGGCGCTCTTGGCACCGGTGACCAGCCCGATCTTCTTCGGCAAGAACGGAAGCCGTTTTTTTAGCGACGGGTCAAAGAGCCCCTCAGCCTGCAACATCCGTTTGCGCTGCTCAAGGGCTGCCAGCAGCCGCCCCTCGCCGGCGAGCCGCAAATCGTTGCACTCGAAGACCAGCTTGGTGCTGTTGCGCCAAACCACTGGCTTGAGCAAAGCCGCCACTGTGGCCCCCTCAGCCACCGGCCCTGCCGAATCAAGTACCGTCGCCGTGGTGGCGACCTGCACCGACACCTCCTCGGCGGCGTCTCGGAGCGTCAAATACTGCCGATGCCCAGCTCGTCGGCGCAACTCGATAACCTGCCCGGCCACCCAAACCGCACCCAAGCGCTCAACCCAGCCCTTAGTCGCATCCACAATAACGTGCAGCGGCTGCGGGGCCTCTGGGGAGCTATTCATCGACACGGCATCAGCCTAGCGTTCTCCATGGCAAAGCGCGGGAGCATCCTGAGCGTTACAGCCCTGCCGGCGAGGCCTGGTCTTCATGGGCGTCTTCCAAAAGGGCGGGCAGGCTAAGCTTTCCGCTATGACTGCCAAACGCGTGTTTCTCGCCTCCCCGCGCGGATATTGCGCCGGAGTGGAACGGGCGGTGGCCACCGTCGAGAAGGCCCTGAAAAAAGCGGGTGCCCCTATCTACGTCCGCAAGCAAATTGTGCACAACAAGCATGTTGTAGAACGTTTGCAGGCCCAAGGAGCCATCTTCGTTGACGAACTGAACCAGGTGCCTGATGGCGCGACCGTGGTGTTCTCGGCGCACGGGGTGGCTCCGGGTGTTCGCTCAGAGGCTGCCGGCCGCGGCCTACACACCATAGACGCGACCTGCCCGCTGGTGACAAAGGTTCATAATGAGGCCAGGCGTTTTGCCGGCCAGGGGCTGCAAATCCTGTTGATCGGCCATGCCGGCCATGAAGAGGTGGAAGGCACCCAAGGCGAAGCCCCCCAGAGCATCACCTTGGTAGAACATCCAGATGATGTGCCTAACATAGAAATCGACGGCTCAAAGGGGATTGCCTGGCTAAGCCAGACGACTTTGAGCATTCGGGAAACCGAGGAAACAGTTTCGAAATTGCGCGAACGGTTCCCAACCCTGCTTGACCCGCCGCGCGATGACATTTGCTATGCCACGTCGAACCGTCAACTCGCGGTGGAGCAGATCGCCAAAGAAGCAGATGTTGTCATCGTCGTAGGATCAAAGAATTCCTCTAACTCGGTGCGACTGGTTGAAGTGGCAAAAGTTGGCGGGGCGAAGGCTGCCTATCTAGTAGACCACGCTGGGGAAATCGATCCATCCTGGCTTGGCGGAGCCGACACGGTGGGTGTTACCTCGGGCGCATCTGTCCCAGAGGACCTCGTCCAAGGTGTGCTGGCACGTTTGGTGGATTTGGGCTTCCCTCCAGCAGTCGAACAGGTGTTTACCAAGGAAAGCCTGTCTTTCTCACTCCCCCACGAGCTTCGCTAACATCCCAAGCCCGTCATAACCCTTGCACCGGCAATTTGCTTGATGCTGCCGGTAGCCACAAGCTTCGCTAACAGCCCAACCCCGCCGCAGCCTTGCGCTGGAAAATGCGGGTGAGATCAACTCCCCAATGCCAATGGGCGCACCGAATCCCCGCCGACGCGTCGGCAAATGCGGATGCGGTCAATTCTCCAGCGCCAACGGCTCGTCAATTTCTGCGCAAACCAACTCGTTCTTGCGAAGTTCCCGCGTTTCCCCGCCAACTTTGGGAATCTCTTTAAGCTCGTCGCCGGCGATGCCTAAATCGTGCATCTTTCGAGCTTGGACGAGTACCCGGCCCTCAAGAGAGGCAACAGCGTCGTTGTAGGCTCCCACCGCTTTGTCCAGTGAGCTGCCAAGCTTGATGAAGTGATTGCCCAGCGTCCCCAACCGCTTGTAAAGCTCTTGGCCAAGCTCGGCAATTGCCCGGGCATTCTGAGCCAAGTCATTTTGCTTCCACGAAAAAGCGACTGTCTTGAGCATCGCAACCAAACTCGACGGCGTAGCCAAGACTATGTTTTTTGAAAATGCATACTCGTGCAAATCAGGATCTTGCGAGAGTGCCTCAACCGCCATCGACTCGTGAGCGATGAAGAGCACGACAAACTCCGGGGTGCCAACTTCGGCGGTGAAATACTCCTTGGCGGAAAGATTGTCGATATGCGCCTTCAAGTGCTTTGACACCCGCGACAGCTCTTGGACACGTTCGTCCTCATTTTCCCTTTCCAACGCATCCAAGAATGCCTGCATGGGCACCTTGGAATCTACAAAGATGAAACGCCCATCGCCCAACTCGACTACGAGATCGGGGCGAATCGCCTTGCCATCGGCATTTTGCGCGGCGCGCTGCTGCGAGAAATCGACATGTTCTTTCATCCCGGCGGCTTCCACCACCCGTTTTAGCTGTAATTCACCCCAAGCCCCACGGGCCTGGGGCTTGCGAAGCGCGGTAGCCAGCGCCGACGTCTCGCGGCGCAAGACCTCGCCGGTGGCTTTCACCGTGCTCACCTGCTCGCGCAGTTCCGCCGCCGACTTGGCCCGCTCTATCTCAACCTCGCCGAGTTTGGCCTGCAATTTGTCGAGATTCTCCCGCACCGGAGCCATAACATCTTGCGTTTTCTGCAGGCGATCGGCCGCTTCTTTGTCGGCCTGCTCCCGCTGCTCTTTGAGCGCTTGGGCAGATAACGACTTGAAATGCTCGGAGAGCTGTTGCCGCGATTTCCCGATCTCGGCAATCAGATCTTCGCGGCTGGCCTGCACTACCGCCAACTGCTCCCGGACGCCGTCTCGCTCCACCTGGGCACCGGCAAGCGCGACCCGGGCTTTAGTCAGCTCGTCCTTTATCTCGTCAGAGTGCCGCGCCGCCAGCCTCAAATCTTCGCGCAGCGAATCCCGTTCCCCCGCCACTTCGGCCAATCGAGCCTCAACCACCTTGAGCTCGGCATTGGCAACCGCTTGCGCGCCAGACTCCGCTTGGTTCTTGCGCAAAACCAAGACGACCACCGCAAGCGCGGCAACCACGACTGCGACAACCCAACCGAAATACTCCATGCGTCTATTGTGACGGCTCGATATGACAAATTATTATTCCGCCAACCCGATAGCGCCCACGTCAACCGAAAATAAGGCCGCATAACGCCATTCACAGCGCATAAAAGCGATACCGGCATTCCCCTCTTCCGCATCACCATGGGCTGGATATGGCCTTATTGACGCGATGACGCTGGGGAGCAGCTGCGAACTGACGGAGTAAGCTAAACCCCCGTGGCATTAACCATCGGAATCGTCGGACTTCCCAACGCGGGCAAGTCCACCCTCTTCAACGCGCTGACCCGCAATAATGTGCTGGCCGCGAACTATCCGTTCGCAACCATCGAGCCCAATGTTGGCGTGGTAGGCGTCCCAGATAAGCGTCTACAAGTCCTCTGCGATCTCTATAACTCGGCGCGCATTGTCGAAGCCACGGTGAGTTTTGTCGACATCGCGGGCATCGTTCGAGGTGCCTCCCAGGGCGAGGGGATGGGTAACGCCTTCCTTTCCCACATTCGGGAATCAGATGCGATTTGCCAGGTTACCAGGGTTTTTGCCGATCCGGATGTCACCCACGTAGATGGCAAACTCAACCCCGAAAGCGACATTGAGACCATTCGCACCGAACTCATCCTCGCCGATCTGCAGACCATTGAGAAGGCGCTGCCGCGCATCGAAAAGGAAGCCCGGATCAACAAAGAACGCCAGTCTGGGCTAGCTGCGGTGAAGCAAGCCCAGGCCGTCCTTGATTCGGGGAAAGGCGTCTTCGACGCCGGCCTTGACCTTGTGCCGCTCAAAGAGCTTTTCCTGCTGACATCCAAGCCCTATATCTACGTCTTCAACTGTGACTCGGGTGATTTGGCCAACGAGAGCTTCAAGGCCGAGCTTCGCAAAGTCGTCGCTCCCGCAGAAGCTATCTTCTTGGACGCCAAGATCGAAGCCGAAATCTCGGAGTTCGAACCAGACGAGGCAAAAGAGTTCTTGGACGATATGGGCATCGAGGAATCTGGCTTGGAGACGCTCGCCCGAGTTGGTTTCGACACTTTGGGGCTACAGACTTTCCTGACGGCCGGCCCCAAAGAATCCCGAGCCTGGACTATCCATAAAGGCTGGACGGCTCCCGAGGCTGCCGGCGTCATTCACACCGACTTCCAGAAGGGCTTTATCAAAGCCGAGATCATCGGCTTCGACGACCTAATCGCCGCCGGCTCCATGGTTACCGCCAGATCTCAGGGAAAAGTCCGCATCGAAGGCAAAGACTACGTACTCCGCGATGGCGATGTCGTTGAATTTCGCTTCAACGTGTGATTACAATCCTCTTTCTTTGTTAAGCGCATAGCCTCTAAAGCGCCACCAGCCTTAACCCTTGACAGCGCCAGAGGTTAGCCCGGAAACGATGTACTTTTGCAGGAATAGGAACAAGGCCAGCACCGGAAGCGCCGCAATCACCGCTCCAGCTGCGAACAAGCCCCAGTTGGCGTTCAACTGATCAGACACCCAGCCGTATAGGCCCACCGCCAAAGTCAGCTCGCTTTCCGATGTCAGGATCACCCGCGCGATGATGAACTCTCCAAACGTCGAGATGAACGCCAAGAGGGATGTCACCGCCAAAATCGGAATCACCAACGGCATAATGATCAACCAGTAGGTCTGCGCATGTGTGGCAC
>JAITSW010000241.1 GCA_031287505.1 Propionibacteriaceae bacterium | reverse complement strand
AACCCCGCCAGCGAATGGCCGCGACCGCTCAACTCATCCTGAATGTCTGCGTAACGCACTATTGGGCCGGCGACCAACTGCGGAAACAGCGCCACATAGGTGGCAAAGACCACTACATTGCGCTGTACCGAGATGTTGCCCCGGTATAGGTCGATCAGATAGCTGAGAATCTGAAAGGTGTAGAAACTAATCCCCAACGGAAGGGCAAAACGCAACAGCGGGAGTTGGCTGTGCAGCAAGGCATTGAGGTTAGCGCTGAAAAAATCGGCGTACTTGAATAGCAGCAGACTACTCAGGCATACACAGATCGCGACGACGAAAACCAGCCGTGATCTCCGGCGGCTTATTGCCAACCCGAATCCCCAAGCCGCAATTATTTGCCCGATCATGATGAGTAGATATCCCGGTCCGCCCCAGGCGTAAAAGATCAAGCTGGCTAGCAACAGGACACAGTTGCGCGGCAGCAGTGAGCCTCTAGGTTGCGGGGTGGCGAAATAGGCCAATAGCGCCAACGGCAGAAACAGATAGATGAAACTGACGCTGGAAAACAGCATTACCGGTGTCGCTAGGGCGCGATCTCAATATCAGTGTCGCCGCCTTGGCGGTCACTGGTGAAAAAGACATTTGGCTCACTCGCTTTGCCGCCGGCCAGTTCATTGAAAGCCTCAAAAACTGCCTGGGTTTTTTCCTGGGTGCCAACTGCCAACAGGACAAAACTGCCAGCCGCCGCCACCTCAGAACGCTCCGGAGCGACGCAAATCCATTGGCCAGAATCAAAACCACTGGCGATGAGCTTTGCAACTTCATTCGCCGCTGAGGCGTCTTTGGCCTTGATCAGGACAGTAGTTTCCGCGCTGACCGACAACAATGATCGTGCTTGCCATGCCGAAGCCACAGTTTGGTTGAACTGGTCAGGGGTAAGGCCGATAGCGTTTTGCGCAGTTTCGGCGGTGATTTCAACGTTTTCCGCGTCGGGTGTTTGCCCTCCAGCTGGCAATTTCTGATCGGCAGCCGAAAGCAAATCGACCAAAAGGGTTTCCGGTTCGCCTGTGATTGGCTCGGCGCTAGCACAACCAGCCAACAACACCGACAAGGACAACAAGGTAGCCGCTATTTTCTTAACCACGGCAAGAATCTTACGGTATCTCGATGAGACTCAGCTATTGCCCGGGCAGACGTGAGTCTAAGTTCAGAGTTATACGAGCGTTCCTTTCGGATACGGCAGCGTTGTGTCGTCGAGGTTGTTGGCCGCTTTATAGCGCAATTCACCGCTGTTGGGGGCGGGTGCAAAACCTCTCCGCCGTGACCGGCTGGGCTGTTTGCCTCGACCCCTGCAAGTTTTGGTGCGCGATATTGCCGGCCTGATGGGTGTCCGGAGTTTGCCGCGCGTCTTTTGCCCCGGTGCCGCCCAAGGCTGTGAACTCATTTCGGACGACCCCGACCTGGAACAGATTCGAACCCTGGTCGTTTTAGCCTCCTCGACCTTGATCAAGTGCTGTCGCCAAATGCGCACCAAGACCCACGTGGTGGAGCTGATCAAAGAAACAGCCGACCGTTCCCGCGTACAGTTTCCCGATCTACCAACACGCAGGCCAACGCCGTTTCTGGGGCGGGCGCTGGCCTCCATCCGCTTGACATGTTAGGCGCGCAGTTTGTCTGTCTGGGCCTGATCTACTGCAAAGGTCACTTTGTCGACTACGACTCCGTAGTCTTCGATAGCGGAGTCGTGGGAGACGAAACCATTGCGAACGTCCTTTGCCACGGCTTGAGGATCTCGGAGATATGGATCACCGTAACCGCCACCGCCGCCCATGTCATTAACTAGAACATCGCCGGCTGCCACCGAGTTATACAGGCCGCTGCCCTCGTATTCGTCCGGAGTGCCCGGATTTATCGTCATCTTGTTCGGCTTGGACTCCTTGCCGCCAGCGATGCCCCAAGGTGAAGTCTTGGTCTTGAAGACCAGGCAAATTGCTGTGGAAGGAGCGGTGAATCGGTAGGTGCGCGAGACTCCCACGCCACCGCGGTAGCGGCCGGGGCCGGCAGAATCAGGGCGGAAGCCGTAATGATCGATGATCATGGGGGCTTTGGTCTCCAGTACTTCAACCGGGTTGTTGCGACATCCCGGCTCCGACAGATGCATGATGCCGTCTTCGCCGTCGCCGCCTGCGTGAGCGCCGAATCCTACGGCTTCGTTGGTTGCTTCCAGCCAATGCTCGCCATTTCTCGGGTTGATGCCCAACCCCATCATCGAACCAACATCGCCGCCGGAACACGCGGGTATTAGCTCTGGCATACCCTGGGCCAGTGCTTTCAAGATAACCTCGGGAGCAATCAGACCCGTCCACAAGGTGAAGGTTGGCATCGGAGGTACTGCATGCATTACCGAGCCCTCTTCGGTAATGATTCTCAGGGGGGCAAAGTTCCCTGAAACCACCGGCGAATCCGGGGTGGTCAACCCCTTGAAGATAAGGGAGGAAATGGCTTCCGTTTCACCGTAGGGAAGGTTAATCGGCCCTTGAACATTGTTGGCACTACCCGTCCAGTCCACAATGAACTCATCATCGGTGATAGTGACTCTGGCCTGCAGCTTAACCAACTGACCGTGATTAATACCGTCGTGATCAACATAATCTACGCCTGTCCAAGTGCCTTTTGGAAGCTTCTTGAGCCCTAGTCGGGCCAGTCGCTCGCCGTGGGCGTAGATGGCGTCCATAGCCTCCAACAGGGCGGCAGTTCCATGTTTTTCGGCGATTGCCTGCACCCGTCGAACCCCGGAAAAAACCGCAGATGCCTGCGCTTGGATATCGCCCAGCGTTTTGTCGGGGATGCGCGAGTTGAAGCGGATGATGTTGAAGATATCTTGGCAGGGCTCGCCACCGGCATAGATGCGGGTAGCCGGGAAGAAGATGCCCTCTTGGTACATGTCGGTTGAGTCAAGAACATATCCGGCGTCCTTGGCCATCAGGTCGACCACATGGACGCGGCAGGAAGCATAACCGATCAGGGTTTCCCCGCTGTCATAGATGGGGGCAAAGACCAAAACATCCAGCGAGTGTGCCGACGCCCAATAGGGATAGTTCAACATGAAGATGTCGCCGGGTTTTAGGGCGTCTGCTCCCAGAAATTCCACTGACTTCTTGATGCCGTAGTCGTTGCCTCTGGTGAAGACCGCAATCCCGGGTGAGTCGGCGATCACATCGCCGTTGGTGTCATGGATGCCGATGCCGTAGTCGTGGATTTCGTAGACGACCGTGTTGTAGGCCGTACGGCAGAGATTTCTCGCCATCTCATCGGCTGCTGAAAGGAGCGCGTGCCGGATGACTTCGTTAGTGATTGCGCTGTTCATTTGGCTGCACCTTTCACGTTTGGCAGTGCCACTGCAATGGCCAATTCTCCGTAAGAGCCGACGGCCAGCGAATCACCTTCGTGGATGACGGTGGTTGCGGTGTGCTCCACAATCACGGCTGGGCCGGCAATCTCGTCTCCGGCCTCCAACGCTTCGCGCGAATAGAGGGCATAGTCGCAGGTGGTTCCGTTAGACAATAGGACTTGTCTGCTTCCGAGTGGCTCGGTCTTGCCCGTCATCCGTTTCTTGGCCAGCGGAAGATCGGGCTTGTCTACCACGCCGATTGCACGCAGTCGGAAGGTGGTGATTTCTACCGGCACGCTCTGAGTGTGCCCATATTGTCGCAGATGAAGCTCAGTAAATTCCTGTGCCACTTTGGCGGTGAAATCCGCTCCGGTTGCCGGGGCGGAAACGGATACCGAATGCTCCTGGCCCGAATAGCGCACGTCCAGAGAGCGAATCATGAGCTGGTCGCTTTGGCAAAAGCCCTCTTCCAGCAAAGACTTGGATGCTTGAGCCTCCATGGTGGCGTAGACCTGCTCAACCTCGCTCACATCGATGCCTTCCAAAGGAACGACGGTAGTGCGCGAGTACGAGTGCTCAACATCTGCCATCAGCATTCCCAGCGCCGAAAAGGCACCCTGGCCCGGTGGGATGATCACTTGCGGGATGCCCAATTCTCTGGCGACATCAAGAGCCGTGAGTCCGCCGCCGCCGCCAAAGGCCAGCAGGGCAAAGTCACTCGGGTCGAGACCAATCTCAACCGTGATACCGCGGACAGCGCCCATGATCTTGGAGCTGGAAATTGCCAGAATGCCGCAGGCTAGTTCCTTATTGCTCATGCCCAGTTGTTGCGCAATCTCGGTGAGTGAGTCATTGGCCAACTCGTCATCGAGTCGCAGGGTGCCGCCCAAAGGAGTGTCAGACCCCAAATAGCCTACCGCCAAGGCGGCATCGGTGAAGGTGGGCAAGGTGCCTCCGCGTCCGTAGGCCACCGGGCCCGGATCGGCTCCGGCGCTTTGCGGGCCGACCTGCAGCGCCCCGGCCTCGTCCAGCCAAGCGATAGACCCGCCGCCGGCTCCGATGGTGTGAATATTGAGGGACGTGATATTGATCGGCAAACCCTCAAAGTCGGCACCTTGATGCAGCAGCGGGTGGTAGTCAAGCACCAGCGAAGCGTCGAGCGACGTTCCACCCATATCAATGGTGATCAAATTGGGCTGGCCAATGAGTTTCGAGAATCCAGCCGCGCCAACCACTCCGCCTGCGGGACCTGAGAGAATCAGATTCGCAGGCTGCTCTTTGGCAGAGGCCGCAGTCATAGCACCGCCTCCGGAGCGGGAA
>JAITSW010000199.1 GCA_031287505.1 Propionibacteriaceae bacterium | reverse complement strand
CAGCTGCTGTACCCGCCGGTGATCATAATCGCCAGCCACACGGCCACGTTGACGCTAATCAGCACGACGGTGGTGGCAGGCGCGCTCGCCGAGATCCGTCCCCCAAAAGGCGCCCGGTTTTGCCGGGAGGCTTTTGCCCCCTGCTTCACACAATGCGGGCACTGAAAGCCCACCGCTGCCGAGATCATGCACTCTGGGCAAATTGGGCGGCCACAGCGCTGGCAGCGAACGTAAGTCGCTCTGTCTTTGTGCCGGTAGCAGTGCAACTGCGTCCCGCTGTAAGGAGATTGGGTCACAGGCCAACTCTACCGCCGAGTATTGCCATTGCCGACCTGACCTGAAATCTCCTGCATGGGCAAACCGCCCGGCAACGCGGTGATCCCGCCTAGGATGCCCGCTCCCGCGAAGCCCAGCCAGGTGAAAAACGCCCACAACCGCCCGGCACACTAGCTGCCCGCACCTGCGAAGCCCAGCCTGCTGCTGTCAGGATGCACAGCAGGTGTTCGAGAGGATGCCCACACTTGCGAAGCCCCGCCTGCTTCGCAGTTTCGCGATGACGTGGGGAAGTCACTCTGACCGTCTTTCCCCGCAGTCGCCGCATCGCATTTCGCGATGGCGTGGGGAAGCCGGCGGTCTGCGCCGGATGATGGACACAACCGGCACCGATAATCCACTGTCGTACTCTTCTTTCGTGACTCAAAGCAATGCGGTTTTGGAATCGCTTTCTGCGAGGCTTTCGCATGCCGTTGAACAGCATGGAGTACCCGGTGCCCAGGTGGCGGTTTTAAAAGACGGGCGAATCTGGGAAGCCGCAGCGGGCAAAGTCAGCTTGGCCACCGGGGTGGATACCACCGTCGATTCCGTTTTCCAGATCGGCTCTATCACCAAGGTGTGGACGGCCACGCTGGTAATGCAGTTGGCGGACGACGGATTGATCGACCTTGACGACAAACTGGTCACCCACCTTCCGGGATTTGCCCTTGCCGACGCCGAAGCGGCGGCATCCATCACCATTCGGCAAATGCTCAGCCACACCGCTGGTTTTGACGGGGATATTTTCACCGATACCGGACGCGGCGAGGACGCCATCGAGAAGTATGTGTCCACCCTTGTCAATGCCGCGCAGGTGTTTACCCCCGGAGAGATGTTCTCCTACAACAACACCGCCTTTGCCGTGCTTGCCCACTTGATTGAAAAGCTCCGCGGGGCACCTTTCGCGCAAGTGCTGGTGGAAAGAATTGCCAACCCGCTGGGGCTGGAGCATGTCTGCCCCAGCGCTGACGAAGCTATCTTGCGCAGGGCTGCCGTAGGCCATTCGCCCGGGTCGGACGGCCTAGTCCCCACCACTATTTGGGCGCTGCCGCGTTCAAACCAGGGTGCCGGTTCTATGCTCTCCATGACGGCGCGAGATTTAGTTGGCTTCGCGCAACTGCACATCGCAGGCGGGCTGGCTCCCGATGGCACCCGCGTCCTGAGCGAAAAATCGGTTGCCGCCATGCAAACTCCGCAAGTTGCGGTGCCGCCGCTGCGTTCTATGGGGGATTCCTGGGGCTTGGGATGGGATCTCACCCACATCGGGGACACCTTGGTCGTCCACCACACCGGGGGCACTATCGGCCAAGCAGCATTCTTGTGCGTCATCCCCGGGCAAAAACTTGCCCTGGCCGCGCTGACGAACGGGGGTGGATTCTTCGGGATCTACCAAGACATAGTCGTCGGCCTCGTCAAAGAATTGGCCGGCGTCGACCTGCCGCCGCGCTACACCCCGCCGCCGACGCCGGCTCCCATCGACCTGGCATACATCTCCGGCACCTATTCGGACGCCAGTTTCGACCTCACCGTCCGAGAGGAAGACGGCACCATCTGGCTGGATCGCGTCCCCAAGGGAATCGAGGCGGAACTCGGCGAGCAGCCGAGCACCGCCGAGCTCGTCCCGCTGGCCGCCGACCTGCTGGTGGGGAAAGAACCCGCCGGCGGGGTGTATCCCGTCTACGCATTCGTGGGCGACCAGGCCTCAAAAGCCACCCACATCCACTATGGTCGAGCAGTTCGCCGGGCAGATTGACTCAATACCCCCTCATAAGGAGAAAGAACAGAAATGAAAACCCCCTACCGCGCCACCTTGTTGGCGGTGCTTGCCGGCACCCTTGCTTTGGCCTCCTGTAGCGGGCCAGCCGCACCGGGGCCTGACCCATCCAATCCGTCCGGGCCAAGTGCCAAGACCTTCACGCTGGCGCTGTCAGCCGATCCGGGAGCCCTCGATCCGCAAATGAGTGTCGGATCGCATCTTTACTGGGCGTCGGCCTTCGCCTACGATCCGCTCATCAACATGGACAAAGCCGGCAAGATCACCAGCGGTTTGGCCAGCGAATGGTCGCAAGACGGCGACGAGATAACCCTCAAGATCAAAGACGGCGTGACCTGCTCCGACGGTGCCGAGTTCAAGGCGTCCACTGCCGCCGCCAACATCACCTTCGTCAGCAATCCCGAGAACGCCTCCCCGCTGCTGGGGGCGTTCCTTCCGGCGGGTATCGAGGCCACTGCCGATGACGCCACCAAGACCCTGACTTTGAAGCTTACCCAGCCGGCTCCGTTCGCGCTGTCCACGTTGTCCAATCTCTTTATGGTTTGCGATGCCGGCCTGGCCGACCGCTCTACGCTGGCAGCGGCCACAAACGGCACCGGCCCCTTCGTCCTCAAAGAAGCGGTTCCGAACGACCACTACTCGTACACCCTGCGCGAGGGCTACGCCTGGGGCCCTGACGGTGCCACCAATGTCTTGCCGGGGGCTCCGAGCGCTGTCGAGCTCAGGGTGATCGCCGACGAAACCACGGCTGCGAATATGCTGCTTGGCAAAGAGCTCAATGCGGCCATGGTGATAGGGCCGGACGCCCAGCGGCTGGCTGCGGCCAATTTGTTCAGCGTGGACGCTCTGATGGTTTTGGGCGAACAGTGGGCCAACGAGGCTGCCGACCACGTGACCTCCGATCCGGTCATCCGCAAAGCCCTGGTTCAAGCAGTTGATTTGGCCGAGTTGCGTTCCGTCATCACCTCCGGCACCGGAGTGCCCGCGACTAGCTTCGAGACCTCCGACCCGGTGCCCTGTCCAGGTGACTCGGTCACCGCCAACCTGCCCGCCTTTGACAAAACGGCAGCGGGCGCGGCTCTTGACCAAGCCGGGTGGAAAGCCGGGGCTAACGGCGTTCGCACAAAAGACGGCAAGCCGCTAACGATCACCTTCCTGCACGACACCGCGTTGGGCAGCGGCGGAGCTGCGGCCGCTGAATTGGCCACCGCAGCCTGGAAAGAACTCGGAATCGACGTGCAGGCGCAGGGGCTTCCAACCGACCAGATGCAGGGCATCCTCTTCGGCTCCGGCGCTTGGGACGTGGCCTGGGAGCCGGTAAACCTCTCCAGCCCCGACCAGATCACCGGCCTGGTTTCCGGTGCGGGAGTGGCCGAGGGCGGCATGAACTTCGGCAACATCTCTAACCCCGCCTACGAGGAAAAGGTAGCTCAGGCGTCCAAGATCAACGGACAAGACGGTTGCGCCACCTGGCTGGCCGCCGACGCCGAACTCGTCAAGGCGGTGGATGTGATTCCATTCGCCAGCAATCCGATCAAGTTATTCGGCAGCGGCGCCGAGTTTGACCGGGTCGGGTACATAATTCCGGCGACAATTCGCATGACAGAGTGAGATTCCAGGTCGTGACGCCCGCAATTCGGATCTGCGTCTGCTTCGCAGTTCCGCAATAACGCAAGGGTCTGTGAGAATGACGTCAGAGCCTAGCCGACGCGTCAAGACAGAATCGATACGGATGGGCTGCTGGTGAGTGCACTTGAGAACGCCGCCTCCGGCGGAGACTTCCTCTCCGCCGGGGCTCGCCACTGGGTTCGTTTTGCCTTGCGGCGAACCGGGCAACTGCTGGTCTCGCTCTGGGTGTTGATCACTGCCGCCTTTGCCATGATTCACCTAATTCCGGGCGATCCGGTGCGTTCTTCGCTGGGACTCACCGCATCCCAGGAGTTGGTGGAAACTACCCGGCAAAACTTGGGCCTAAACGATCCGCTGCCATTGCAATACTGGCATTTTCTGCAAGGCCTGGTCACCGGCGATCTGGGAATGTCGATCACCTCGCGGCTGCCGGTAGCCGAGATCGTCGCCACCCGCTTTGCGGCAACTGCCCAGTTGGCGCTTTCCGCCTTCGCGCTCTCCGTGGTCGTCGCCGTCCCAATCGGGGTGGCAGTCGCCGTCCGCACCCGCCAAGGCCGCGGCAGAGTCTTAGATCTGGGCTTCGCCGGGACGAGCGTGGTGCTGGGTTCTATCCCAGACTTCCTCATCGGGGTGATCCTGGTCTGGATCTTCTCCGTCTCGCTGCACCTGCTGCCGGTGGGCGGCAGAACCGGCCTCTCCTCCTACATATTGCCGGTGCTGAGCCTAGCCGTCGGCCCGGCGGCGATCCTCAGCCGAATAGTGAGGGTGGAGATGCTCTCCGTGCTAGAGGCAGACTATGTGCGGACGGCACGTGCCAAACGGCTGTCGGCTACCCGAATCCACCTCGGCCACGCCCTGCCAAATGCCGTGACCGCCAGCCTGACGTTGGGCGGTCTGATGTTGAGCGGGATGGTTGCGGCAACGGTGCTGGTCGAGACGGTGTTCGCCTGGCCAGGCCTGGGTTCGACCATCGTCCAGGCAATTCTGGTTAAAGACTATCCGCTCGTCCAAGGAGTGGTCTTGGTTTACGGGTGCGGAGTGCTCCTAGTCAATACCCTGGTGGACGTGGCCATGACCATACTCGACCCCAGATCGGCGGTGATTCGCTGATGGACTCGCTCAAACGCGTCTTACGCACGCCATTGGGCGTGGGGGCGCTTTCCATGTTGGGGTTGGTGTTTTTGCTGGCTATCTTTGCCCCGCTGCTTTGGGGCGAAGCCGCCAGCGAAACCGACACCGCCCACCTTCTTGCCCCGCCTTCGGCCGAACACTGGGTTGGCACCGACTCGTTGGGACGCGATCTGTGGTTGCGCACCTTGGTTGCCACCCGGCTCACGGTTTTACTGGCACTGGGGGCAACCGCGCTGGGGGTCCTCCTGGGCATTTTGCTGGGCTCGGCCCCAGCGCTGCTGGGAAGAAGAATCGGCCGCTTCGTAACTGCGGCGGTCAACATCTTGGTCGCCTTCCCAGGGCTGCTGCTGTGCCTGTTCTTTGCGGTGATCTTCGGGGTCGGCGAAGTCGGGGCGGTATTTGCCATCGGCTTGGCTGGCGCCCCAACCTTTGCCCGGCTCTGCCACACCCTGGTGGCCGGTGTGCAAGAACGCGACTTCGTCACCGCTTCCCGCATAGCCGGGCGCTCGCGGGCCTATGTGCTCTTCAAACACATTCTGCCCAATATCGCCGAGCCGCTGGTGGTGCAGGCCACCATCGGTGCCGGAAGCTGCCTGCTGACCTTCTCGGGGCTATCCTTCCTAGGCTTGGGAGTCCAGTCTCCGGCTTTCGACTGGGGCCGCCTGATGAACGAGGGGCTCAACCGGATCTACCTCAACCCGCTGGCCGCCCTTGCCCCCGGCTTATTGGTGATCACCGCCGGGCTGGCCTTCAACCTCACCGGAGAGGCAATCGCCCGGGCCTTCAACGTCGAAACTTCGGGGAGCTGGGTCACCGCCACCGCCGCCGCCCGTACCGCCGCCCGCAAAGTGCCAGCGGCCTTTTCGGCAGCCAATACCGTCCCCAGGGAAGTCCTACGGGTGACAGACCTGCAGGTGGGTTTCCCCGGCTCCAACCCGGTGCGGGGAGTCTCGTTTGATTTGCGGCCGGGAGAAGCCCTCGGCATTGTGGGCGAATCTGGGGCCGGCAAGTCGCTGACCGGCCTGGCGATTGCGCAACTCATCGAGCCGCCCGGGCAAGTCGACGGCGAGATCACCTTCTTGGGGATGCCGCTGCGCCCGGACGGGGGAGAAGACCAACGCAAGCTCCTGGGCACCTCCATGGCGCTGATTTTCCAAGATCCGATGAGCTCGTTCAATCCCGCCCGCCGCATCGGCGAACAGCTGGCCGAGATATCCCGCGTCCATCAGGGAATGAACCGCCGCGCCGCTTGGGAGCGGGCGGTAGACCGGCTGCGGGCCGTCCGGATCTCAGATCCACAGCGCCGCGCCGGACAGCACCCCTTCGAGTTCTCAGGCGGAATGCGCCAGCGGGCAATGATCGGCATGGGCCTGATGGCTGCCCCAAAGCTGCTCATCGCCGACGAACCCACCACTTCTTTGGACGTGACGGTGCAGCAGCAGGTACTCGACCTCATCGACTCCGTCCGCGAAGAGGAGCAAGTGGCGCTGATTCTAATTTCGCACGACCTGACCTTGGTTGCCGAACGCTGCGAGCGCATCTTGGTGATGTACGCCGGCCGGGTGGTGGAAGATATCCCGGCAAGCGCGCTGGCTGTTGCCCAACATCCCTATACCCGCCTGCTGCTGGCCGCGGTGCCAACCCTTGCTACCGACCTTGATTCGCCATTGGCGGTTATCCCCGGTTCGCAGCCCGATCCATCCACCCAGTTCAGCGGATGCGCTTTCGCCCCGCGCTGCCCGTTGGCCGATGACATCTGCCGCACCCGGGAACCCCTTTTGCGCAACGCCATTCCCCCGATCGACGACACCCGGAAAAAGCCGGGGCTGGGAATCACGCTTAAGACTTCCCGGATGCGCTTAGAGCTCAATCTGGGCGGTAAGCCGGGATCACCGGTCCACACCGGCCAGGTTGCCTGTTGGCACAAGGGTGAGCCGCTGCCCGCACCAACGCTGATTGACGACGATCTGCCTGACGAGACGCTGGCGGGGGTGGGGCGGTGAGCACCCTGCGCTTTGAAAACATCACCGTCCGCTTTGGCTCGGTGACGGCTGTCAACGACGTTACCCTGGAAGTTCCCAACGGCGCCGTCGTGGGTTTGGTGGGCGAATCAGGTTCGGGCAAAACCACCCTGGCGCGGGCTGCGGTCGGGCTAGCTCCGATGCAGGTCGGACGGGTGCTTCTCGACGGGGTGCCGGTTTCCCGGCATGGCCCGGCTAGGCAGTTGCAGATGGTCTTCCAAGACCCCTACTCATCCCTTGATCCGCGGATGCGCATCGGCGACACGATTGCCGAAGCCCTGCCAGAGGTGGCGCGCGCCGAGCGCGAAGGGCAGGTCAACCGGCTGTTGGAACTCGTCCACCTGAATCCGGCTCGGGCGAAGGACTATCCGGCACGGCTTTCCGGGGGACAGCGTCAGCGAGTCGCGATCGCCCGCGCCCTGGCCGCGCGTCCGGCGGTGCTAGTTGCCGACGAGATCACCTCCGCCCTTGATGTTTCCATTCAAGGTTCCATCCTCAACCTGGTGCGCACCCTGCAGCGCGAATTGGGCTTGACGATGCTCTTCATCTCGCACAATCTGGCGGTGCTCCGCTACGTTGCGCAGCGGGTCGCCGTCATGAAAGACGGGGGTATCGTCGAAGAAGGCCCCACAGCCCAAGTGCTTGGCACCCCCCGCGACCCTTACACCAAAGAACTTCTAGCCGCCATACCGGGCAGGTAACACCTATCCGCCATAAGATTGGAGAAACATGACAGACCAACCCATTATTGACATTGCCCATTGGCAGGAACGCCTAGACACGCTGGCCAAAGAGGCCGGTGTTCCCGGTGCCCAGCTGGGCATTCTGCGTCTACGCGAAGGGGAGCCGGACGAGCTGCACACCTGGGCCACCGGGTTGCTGAACGTCAACACCGGACGCAACACCACCGTCGACTCGCTCTTCCAGATCGGGTCTATCTCTAAAACCTGGACGGGCACCGTGGTGATGCAGCTCGTAGAGGAAGGCAAAATCGGCCTTGACCAACTCGTCAAAGACATCATCCCCGACTTCAAGTTGGTCAACGACGAGTTGACCGGCAGCGTAACCGTGCGCCATCTGCTCACCCATACCAGCGGCATCGACGGCGACGTCTTCGTGGACACCGGCCGCGGTGACGACTGCCTGGAGAAGTATGTGTCCGAGGTCATGCCGCAGGCGGCTCAGATACACCCGCTGGGCGCCACCTGGTCTTACTGCAATTCCGGCTTTTCGATTTTAGGGCGGATCATCGAGGTCGTCACCGGGCAGGTTTGGGACGAGGCTATGCGCGAACGCCTATTCACGCCGCTGGGTCTGACCCACACGGTCACCCTCCCCGAGGAAGCGATACTGTTCGACACCGCTGTCGGGCATACGATCTCCGACCCAGAGCCGGTTGTCGCCCCGGTCTGGATCTTGCAGCGCAATGCCGGGCCTGCCGGTCTGATCACCGCCCGGGTAGCCGACCTGTTGGCCTTCGCGCGTTTGCACCTGCTGGACGGCCAGACTCCCGACGGCACCCAGCTGATCTCCAAAGAGACCGCCCAGGCAATGCGGGCCTTCGAAGCGGACGTCCCGGAGAAATACCTGCTGGGCGATTCTTGGGGTTTGAGCTTCGAACGCTTCAACTGGCATGGGGCGCAATTGTTCGGCCACGACGGCAACACGATTGGCCAGGCCGGGTTCCTGCGCTTCTACCCCGAAGGCCGGCTGGCTGTCGGCCTGCTCGTCAACGAGGGTAGCGGCCACGAGTTGTACCAGAACATCTACGGCGAGATTTTCCAAGAGTTGGCCGGCGTTCAAATTCAAGACATGCTCGTCATCCCGGAAAACCCGCCGGAGCTAGACATCACTCCCTGGCTGGGCAGCTATGAGCGGGCCAGCACGCTCATCGAGCTGCTGGTCGTCGATGGCAAGCCGGTGTTCAAGGCCACCATGAAAGGCCCGCTCGCCGAGCTCGAAGAGAGCCCGGTAATGGAATTCCCGATGGTGCCGATCCGCGAAGGCCTGTACTCGGTGTGGATGGAAGACATGAAAGTCGATTGCCCGGTCTGGCTGTATCAGATACCAACTGGCGAGCGGTACATCCACTTCGGTGCTCGCGCCACCCCCAAGGTGTCGTAATGCGGATCACGGGCGTAAAGGCCGAACTGGTCGCCGTTTCGCTGGCCAAGCCGTTCGTCATCTCGCTGGGGGTGATAGATTCTGCCGACATCGTCTTCGTCAAAATTGAGACGGACGAGGGTTTGACCGGCTACGGAGAGGGTTCGGCTCCGGCGTTTGTCTCCGGGGAGACGTCAGAGTCTATTTTGGCCGCTGTCGAGTTGGCCAAACCGATCTTGCTGGGAGCCAGCCCGTTCGCTATCGCCGAGATTCACCGGGCACTGGATGCGGTGATGGTGCGAAACGGTTCGGCCAAATGCGCTATCGATCTGGCACTGTACGACCTGATGGCCAAAAGCGCCGACCTACCGCTCTACGCCTATTTGGGTGGGACGGTCAACCGCGTCGAGACCGATATGACCATCGGCATCGGAGAACCGGCCGCCATGGCCGCCACCGCCGCCGAATTAACGGCCGCAGGTTATCGCGAGTTAAAGATCAAGGCCGGCTCAGATGAAGAGCAGGATCGGGAGGCGATTCGGCTCATCCGCGCCGCCGCTCCGTCCGCCCATTTGAAGGTTGACGCCAATCAGGGCTGGACGGTGGCTTCCGCCTTGCGCATGCTGGCCTACTACGCGCAGTTCTCGGTGGGGGCCCTCGAACAGCCGCTCCCCTACTGGGACATCGACGGCATGGCCGAGGTGCGTGCGCGGTCAACTATCCCGATCATGGCGGACGAAAGCTGCTTCACCCCCCAGGATGCGTCGCGTATCGTCCGGGCGCGCGCCGCCGACACCATCAACATCAAGCTGATGAAATGCGGCGGCATTTTCCGGGCACTGGAGATCAACGCCATTGCCGAGGCGGCAAATGTCACCACCATGCTGGGATGCATGTTGGAAAGCCGTTTGGCCATTGCCGCCGGAGCCCATCTGGTGGCCGCGCGCCGCAATTTCGTTTTCGCCGACTTGGATTCCTTCCGGGATTTCGACGACTCGGCGCAGATCAAATCGGCCTTCGATTTTGAGCTCCCCGACATCGTGCTCTCGCAAACTCCCGGCATCGGGGTGGAATTGGCGTTCTAGGCAGTTAGGCCTGGCATCATTCGTCGAATGATCTGGGTTCGAGCAACTCCACGCTCATTTGCTCGGCATCTAGCTCTTTCAAGGCGATGTCTAGAATCTCGGAGGCATAGTTGCCCATGTCTCTGATTTTCAACAGCTCGCGGCGACGCGTCTTGATCAGATCGAGGCTGAGCGAATAAACCTCGGAGCGCAGATCGGCCGATTGGCAGTAGTCGATCTCGGCTAACTCGACGGTGGTGACAACTTGCTGCCGCGCATTCTCGAGCACTTCGGGGGTGTAGTCGATGCCGCCCGGACGCTTGAGCTTCGGGTCGTCCAGATGGGTCAAGGCTGCTTGGGCCAGCTCGGCCCGCAAGTCGGTGAGCTGTTGGTCGTTCTCTTCATGGGACGCTTCGCCGACCTTGAGCCATTTGGCCACCGACGGCAAGAGCCCACCTTGCAGGACAAGCGTGCCGGCGGCCACCACAAAGGCTATCGAGACCAAGAGGGCGCGATGCTGGGTGTCTTCAGGCAGCGACTGGGCTGCCGCCAAAGTCACCGCGCCCCGCATGCCGGCGGCCACCAAAATGGTGCCGTCGCGCCAATTGAAATGCTCCTGCGCCAGGTAGTCCAGATCGGAAATACGGCGGGCCAGGCCGACCTTCATCTTTTCGATGCGATGGTCTATCTTCTTGTGCCGCTCTTCATCTAGCTGCGGGTTTCGCGGCGAAAGGCCGATGTTGCGCTTGCCGTCGAGGGCTAACTCATCTCCTAGGGACAGTCCCAGCGCCGGAGGTTCATCGCCCGCCAGGCGTTCCCGACGACTCCTAATGAACTCCTCGCCCACTTCCAGCTTCTCCTGCATGTCAGAGAGCTTGTCTTTGACACCGCCCATGCGGCGATAGCGAACCGAAAGCCGCCAGAGGGAGAAGGACACAAAAGCCGTCCGAACGGCAATAATGACGGTGGCGCAGATGGCACCGATCCAAATCGCCTCCAAGAAGGTACCCCGCGCCGCGTGTATCGAAGTGAACTGGGTGACCAACTGCAAGCCCATCAACAAGAAGATGGCCGATTCGATCAAAAGCTCCAGTGTCTTCCACACTGATTCCTCGGTGAGCCGCACCGACGGGGCGATGTGTTTGGCCGAGCCATGGCCATAAACCAAACCGGCGATAACCGCCGCCACCAAGCCGGAGGCGTGGATGTGCTCAGCGGGCAAGAACGCGATAAACGGCATCACCAGCGAGAGCGCCACCGAAGAAACCTCATGCGTGATGCGCGAACGTATGATGAGGTTCAACTGTCCGACGACGAATCCGATAACCACGGCGACAACGACTGCGTAGACGAAGTCAAAGGCGGCCTCGCCAAGCGAAAAGGTGACTCCGTTGGCGGCCACGCCGGCGGCTGCCACAGCCGAGCGCAACACCACCAGCGCCGAAGCGTCGTTGAGCATAGCCTCGCCTTCGAGCACGGTGACTATCCGGGTTGAGACTCCGGCTTTTCGCACGATCGAGGTGGCCACCGCGTCCGTCGGAGAGATAATGGCACCCAGGGCGATACCCAACGCCAATGGCAATCCCGGAATCAGAAAGGTCATCATGAAACCGATCACCACTGCCGAAACGATGACCAAGATCACCGAGAAAACTGAGATGGTGGATAGATCGCGCCGAAACTCCATGATTGGGGTATTGACCGCTGTCGCATAAAGCAGCGGCGGCAACATACCGCCCAGCACCCACTCCGGATCTATCGTCCCCACGTCCATGAAGGGCAAGAAGCTGGCGCCGACGCCCAAAACTACCAGCAGCAACGGCGCCGCCACGCCAACCTTTGGTGCCAACGTGGTAACCGCGACGACCACCACCACGCCCACAACGCCCAACAAGATGATGCCGAGAATGTCCACCCGACCACTCCTTTCAGTCCGCCACTATTCTCCCATGCCCAATATCGGCAAAAGGCAAATAGCAGACCGGGCAAAAGAAAATGGGGAGTTAACCCGGGACGAGCGTGACAGGGGACGTATAACTTGTCACGCCCCCTGTCACACCGGCATATTCAGACGCTTGGCGATGATTTCGATTGCCTCGGGGTTGACATCGATCAGCAGGAACTTGCGGCCCAGCTCTTGGGCAACCGCGCCCAGCGTTCCGGAACCGGCGAAGAAATCCAACACCCAATCACCGGGCTCGCTGGAGGCTTGCACAATGCGTCTGACTAGGCCTTGCGGCTTTTGGGTGGGGTAGCCGGTCTTTTCTTTGCCGGTGGGCGAGACGATGGTGTGCCACCAGACGTCAGTGGGGAGCTTGCCGCGGGAAGCTTTTTCCGGGGTTACCAGGCCCGGAGCCATGTACGGCTCGCGGTCTACCTCGGAGCTATTGAAAAAATAACGTCGCTCGTCTTTTACATAGACGAGGATGTTGTCGTGTTTGGCCGGCCACTTCCGCGAAGACTTCGCACCGTAGTCGTAGGCCCAGATGATCTCGTTCAAGAAGCACCCTCGTCCGAAGATGCCGTCCAGCATAACCTTTGCGTAATGTGCCTCGCGATAATCCAAATGCAGATATAGGGTGCCGTCTGCGGTGAGCAGCCGATGAGCCTGCGCGAGGCGTGGGGCGAGAAACTCCCAATACTGGGCAAACTCGTCGTCATAGGCCAGCGCTTTTCCCCGGATCGTCTCGTAAGTCTGCCCTTGAAAGCCCTGGTGGCCATTTTCAGAACGGACGCTCTTCGTCGCTTGCCGCCGCTGTTTGCGCCCAGTGTTAAAAGGAGGATCGATGTAGATCAGCCGAAAGGACCCATCGGGAAGCTGTGGCAAAATGTCGAGGTTGTCGCCTTGGATAAGGAGGTTTTCCCCATCCGCCTGCCACAACCGCTGCCCGGAACCCATCCGCACAGTCTACCGGCATTGCCCCACAAGGCCGTTCTAGATCACTGGGTTATGATTGTCAATGGCCCAGCCAGAAGGGAACATACAATGGTCACCACTTATACCGTCACCGGAATGACTTGCGGACACTGCGTTGCAGCGGTGAAATCAGAGGTAGGTGAAATCCCCGGCGTTACCGACGTTGAGCTGGAATTAGCCGGCGAGTTGAAGGTCCATTCAGATGCCCCGGTTGGTTTTTCGGATATTGCCGCAGCAGTTGCCCAGGCTGGGGATTACACGGTTACCACATGAGCTCCAAGCCCAAAAAACCGCTGACTATTGCGGAATTCACCGACAACTACGGCCCTTCGTCCTCGGGATTGCTCTACGCGGTGCAATTCCTTGAAGGGCAGACGTTAGCCGCCGGACATCGGGTCTTGTTGGTGGCTCCAATTGCCGACGGGCCTAATCCGCACGCCGATAACCCGAATCGGCGTGAGATCCGGCTGCCGTCGGTGCCGATTCCGGGAGCGCAGATTCGGCTCGCAATGGGGCAAGACTTTGACTACCGCCTGGCTCAGATCGTCGTCAATCCCCCTGATGTTATCCATGTACACGGCCTGGGGCCTATTGGCCTGCTGGGCATGTGGGCCGCCCAACAGGCCAACAAGCCCCTCGTCATCACCTGGCACACCGATTTGGAGGCCTACGCGGAGCATCACTGGCACGTCGTCCCCTTTTTGAATGCCGCCTACCAGGCCTACCAACTCAAGCAGGCCAAGAGTTGGGCGCAACTGCGCAATATCAAGTTCAAACGACCCCGGCGCGGCGGGGCGCAAGTGGCGCTGTTGGAACTCGCCGCCCAAATGCTCACCGATGCGGATGTGGTAACGACACCCTCGGCCAAGACCGGCAAACGCGTCCTCGAAATTGCCCCTCAGGCAAGGGTGCGGGTGGCGCCCAACGGCACCGACGCGCTACCCGAATTACCTCCAATATCCAAGGCGAGGGGCCCGCGTTTGCTTTATGTGGGACGGATTGCCGCCGAAAAGGGCCTAGAGCTGCTGTTGGACGCTTTTGCCTTGGTACGCGACCAAATTCCGAATGCCGAATTGATGATCGTCGGCGACTGGCAAAAGGCCGGCATCAAGTTGCGGGCCCGCCTGCGCCAGGCGGCAAGTTTTGGCTCGGTGATCCTCACGGGGCAAATTCCGCGCGAAAGACTTGGAGCTTACTATTCCAGCGCAAATGTCTTCGTCTTCCCGTCCATCACCGACACCCAGTCTTTGGCTCTGCACGAGGCCACCCATGCCGGCCTGCCGCTGGTGATGTGCGACGACGAACTGCAGTTGGTGGCAGACCCGGGGGTGAACGCCATCTTTGCGCGCCCCAACGCCGTCTCTTTAGCTTCGGGAATCATCAGGATGCTCAAAGCCCTCGAAGACCCCGAGTTCGCCAAGACCGCCCACGCCCGTTCCCATGAGTTGGCCTCGAAGTACACCATCAAGAATCAGTCCGGGGAATTTGTCGGTATTTACGAGGCGTTGGCGGCTGGCAAGCCAGTGGCTGCGACTCCCGGCTTGACCCCCGAATATGGACGCCAAGTCTTCCCCAGCCGCAAAGTCACGGCCGATTACACCGCCCCGACAGCGGCTAGCTAAAGCGTCCCCTTAATCAGCAAGTAGCAGGCATAGGGAAGGTCTTCACCGGTGCGAACGGTGACGTAGGCGTCGTCAGCCAAAGCGTAGAAGCCTTCATCTCCGTGACGTCCGACACCCTTGTCGGGGATGACGCGACCCTCCGCCTTATTCCAAATCTCCCGCATCTTCGGCGTCGCCGGGGATTCTCCGCCTTCGTCGGTGAGCATGTGAATGACCGCCGGCTCTGCATGCGCTTCAAGTGGAAGCACACTCAAAATCGCCGCAACCGCCCCAGCCGCATCCACACCGGGCAGTTCAACGACATTCCCGCCACGGGTGTGCGCTGGGAAGTTCTTGTCCACGACGGCGACTATGTCGGCATGTCCCATCTGGGCAAGCGAGAGCAGGAGTTCTGGGACGAGCAGCGGGTCTAGGTTTTTCAACATAGGCAAAGCCTAGTCGATCATTAGCCCGCTTGATCCGATCTAGTCTCCCGCTAGCCCACCCTCAACGGGCAGTAAGACAAAGCCCGGCTAAAATGAATCTGCAAACACCCCGCCCCAAGGTGTTGCGCTTATCCCCCGGGCCCGTCGCGGTTCGCCTTGTCTGTTAGGAGGAAACAATGCCTGTTCCCCGCATAGTCGTGGTTGGGTCAATCAACTCGGATGTGACGGTGGCCGTATCGCGCTTCCCCGCGGTGGGCGAGACCATCCAAGGTGATTCTGTCACTTTCGGGCCGGGCGGCAAGGGTCTGAACCAAGCTGTCGCAATTGCGCTTAGCGGCGCCCGATGCCAGATGATCGCAGCGGTTGGGGGCGATCAGGCGGGCGCAGATATCTTGAAGTTCCTCAAAGCCAACGGAGTCATCACCGACTACATCTCGACTGAGCCCGGCGAACTCACCGGAGCGGCTTACATCACCCTCGCCGCCGGCGAAAACCACATCGTCACACTGCCCGGGGCAAACGCCCGGGTTACCGCCCACCGCCTCACTGCGGCGGCACCGGCTTTTGAAGGTGCCGCAGCCGTGGTGGTGCAGGGCGAACTTCCACTTGCCACCACCGAAGCCGCCATCGCCATCGCCGCCCGTTTGGGTGTTCGCCCGATAGTGAACATGGCTCCCGTCCAATCGCTTTCGGCAGCCGGCATCTCGGTGGCCGACCCATTGGTCTTAAACGAAATCGAAGCTGCCGAGCTGCTTGACGAGCCCCCGGTGACCTCAGTTGCCCAGGCAGGGAGACTTGCCACGTCCCTGCTGGATAAAACCCGCTCTGCGGTGATCACCCTGGGGGATCAAGGCGCGGTGATTGCAGAACAAGACACCGGACCCATTCACATCCCGGCCCGCCAAGTCGCAAATGTCGTTGACACCGTCGGTGCTGGCGACGCCTTCGTCGGGGTGCTGGCCGCCGGCCTGGCCCAAGGGCTGCCGCTAGCGCAGGCGGCTCAAGCTGGCAACGCAGCTGCGGCAGATGCCATCACCCGCCGTGGGGCAGCGCCCTCATATCGGGACTTCTCGCACTTCCTTAAGCCCTAAACAGTTGGCGCGCCTGCCCGAGCGGGGAGGCACGCCAATTATTTGAGGGTTACTCGACTGGCTTGTCGCTATGTATCTCGGTGTAGCGGTCGGCACCCCGCGAAGACATTTCCTCGTACTCCTGCCAGCGACGCAGAACTTCAGCTTGGCCGAGTTCTAAGAAGCGTTCGGCGGCTACCGGGTCTGTGGTTTGCAGCGAGCGGAAACGCAGCTCTTTATCGTGATACTGGCGCAACGAGATGCGCGGGCGCGGCGAGTCTAGCAGGAACGGGTTCTTGCCGGCCGCCCGCAGGATCGGGTTGTAGCGCACCAGCGGCCAGTGGCCCGATGCCACTGCCGCATATTGCTGCGTCAAGCCCTTGCGCATGTCAATGCCGTGCGCGATGCAGTGGCTGTAGGCCAAGATCAAGCTCGGGCCGTCATAAGCCTCGGCTTCCCGGAAGGCATTGAGCGTCTGCGTCTTGTCGGCACCCATAGCCACCCGGGCCACGTACACGTTGCCATAAGAAATCGCCTGCAGCGCCAGATCCTTCTTGGTGGTGACTTTGCCTGCCGAAGCGAAACGGGCCACCGCTCCCATCGGGGTCGACTTAGAAGACTGTCCACCGGTGTTGGAGTACACCTCGGTGTCGAGGACGAGGATGTTCACATTACGGCCGGAAGCCAGCACGTGATCCACGCCGCCAGAGCCAATGTCGTACGCCCAACCGTCGCCACCCACAATCCATACCGAACGGCGAAGCAGGTGATCGCAAACCGAACGCAGATCGGCAGCCAACGGCGAATCCATGCCGTCGAGTTGTTTCTTCAAGGCATCCACCCGGGCCCGCTGTTGCGAAAGCTCAGACTCATAGCGCTGTTTGGCATTGAGAATCGGATCGACGACCGCATCCCCAAGCTGTGGCCGCAAAGACTCTAGCCGCGCCCGAGCCGTCTCGGTGGCCACATCGGCAGCCAACCGCAGACCCAGGCCAAACTCGGCATTGTCGTCGAATAATGAGTTTGACCAAGCCGGGCCGCGTCCATACTTATTGGACGCCCATGGCGTGGTGGGCAGGTTGCCGCCATAGATCGACGAGCAACCGGTGGCATTTGCCACCGTGGCGCGTCCACCGAAGAGTTGCGAGAGCAGTTTGACGTATGGCGTCTCGCCACAGCCGGCGCAGGCGCCGGAGAACTCAAAGAGCGGCTCCATGTACTGCGTCCCGCGAACAGTGGAGAAGTCGATGCGAGAACGACGGTTGACCTTGATAGTCTCAAAGAATCTAACGTTTTCCTTCTCGTCCCCGCGGTCCAAAACCAGTTGCTGGTTAATGGCCTTGCGGCTCCCGCCTTCGCCGGCCACCCGAACCGGGCAAGCTTCGGTGCACAAACCGCAACCGGTGCAGTCTTCCGCGAAAACCTGCAAGGTGTAGCGCGAGCCCGGGAAACCCGCCGCATTCAGCGGAGCGCTCTGGAAGCTCGCCGGAGCACCCTCCAAGGCAGCTTCCTTGTAGTACTTCGCCCGCAACACCGCATGTGGGCAGACGAACGCGCAGTTACCGCACTGGATACAGGCATCTTTGTCCCATACCGCGATAATGTCGGAGACGTTGCGCTTCTCGTACTTGGTCGTCCCAGATGGGAACGTGCCGTCAACCGGAATCGCGCTAACCGGCAAGGTGTCACCAGTCTCGGCAAGCATTGACGCGGTAACCGTTCGCACAAATTCCGGGGAATCCGCCGGGACGGGCGAGATCATCTGCGTGTTGGAGACCGGTTCGGCGGGAACGTCAATGCGATGCAGGTCGGCAATCGACGAATCGACCGCCAGCTCATTCTTGGCGACGACGTCGCCGCCCTTGCGCATATACGTCTTCTTGATGGCTTTCTTCACTTCGGCGATGGCCTCGTCGCGGGGCATCACATTCGAGATTGCGAAGAAGCAGGTCTGCAGAATCGTGTTGGTGCGATTTCCCATACCCGTCTTGCGCGCCACCATGTTGGCGTCAATCGACCACAGCTCGATGCCGAGCTCGATGATCTTTGCCTGCATCTGCCGCGGCAAGCGTCCAAAGACCTCTTCTTCGGGATAAGGGCTGTTGACCAGCAGCACCGTGCCCTGACGCGCATATTTGAGGATGTCGACCTTCTCCAGAATCGACCAATGGTGGCAACCGATGAAGCCGGCCTTGTTTACCAAGTACGGCGCCTGAATCGGCTTTGGGCCAAAGCGCAGGTGCGATACCGTCCGGGAGCCAGACTTCTTTGAGTCATAGACGAAGTAGCCCTGGGCGTAGGTGTCGTCGATAGAGCCGATAATCTTGATGGTGTTCTTATTTGCGCCGACGGTGCCGTCCGAACCCATACCGAAGAAAACTGCCCGAAGGGTGGAAGGATCTTCGGTGTCGAGGTGTTCGTCGTAAGGCAGCGACAAATGCGTGACGTCGTCGTTGATGCCGACGGTGAAACGCGGACGCGGGAAGTCGAGCAGCAACTCGTCGAAGACGCCCACCACCATGGCCGGGGTGAACTCCTTAGAGGACAGGCCATAACGCCCGCCGATGATGATTGGGAGTCGTTCGCGCTTGCCGGTGGCAAATGCCTGGCCGAAAGCCGAAGAGACGTCGAGGTAAAAAGGCTCGCCGGCAGAGCCGGGCTCTTTGGTGCGGTCCAGTACCGCGATCTTCGTCGCAGATGCGGGGATGGCGGCCAAAACAGCTTCGGTGGGGAATGGGCGGTAGAGGCGCAACTGCACCATGCCGACCTTTTCGCCCTTGGCGAGCAGGTAATCGATGCCGGCTTTCACCGTCTGAGCACCAGAACCCATCACCAAAACCACTCGGTCGGCTTCCGGATCGCCGTGATACTCAGCGATCTTGTATCCGCGGCCAACTACTTCGGCGAACTTCTCCATGGCGTCGCAGACGATCCCGGGAGTCTTGTCATAGAACGAATTCGAGACCTCGCAAGCCTGGAAATGCACATCCGGATTTTGGGCGGTACCGCGTATGAACGGGTTTTCCGGGGAAAGCGCCCGACGGCGGTGTTCCAGAACCAATTCGAACGGAATTAACGACGATAGTTGGTCATCGCTTACGAGTTCGCAGCTGTTTACCTCATGCGAGGTGCGGAAGCCGTCGAAGAAATGCAGGAACGGCACCCGAGAGGTCAACGTCGCAAGCTGCGCGATGACAGCCATATCGTGAGCCTCCTGCACGCTGGCGCTAGAGAGCAGCGCAAAGCCTGTCTGGCGTACTGCCATGACATCTTGATGGTCGCCGTAGATGCTCAGACCCTGGGTAGCCAGCGAACGCGCTGCGACGTGGAAAACCGTGGAGGTCAACTCGCCGGCGATCTTGTACATATTCGGGATCATCAGCAGCAATCCCTGGGAGGCGGTGAAGGTGGTGCTCAAAGCGCCGCCCTGAAGCGCACCGTGCAGAGCGCCGGCGGCACCCGCCTCTGACTGCATTTCGATCACCGTGGGACGCTGGCCGTAGATATTCACCTTGCCCGCAGCCGACCATTCGTCGGCCAGCTCAGCCATCGTGGAAGAGGGCGTGATCGGGTAGATGGAGCAAAGCTCGTTCAGCCTGAATGCCGCCGACGCGGCAGCCTCGTTACCGTCAATCATGATTCGACTCATTGCACGGCCTCCTCAATCATTTCAATCGCGTGGACTGGACACTGCTCGTAGCAAGTGGCGCAGCCAGTACATTTTTCGTAGTCAAAGCGGTATCGCAGACCCTTGCCGAGCTTGATAACCGCGTCTTCCGGGCAGGCGCCCAAACATCCGTCGCATTCGAAGCAGTTGCCACAGCTCAAACATCTGGAGGCCTCGGTATGGGCCTCAAAGTCGGTCAAGCCCTTTACGATTTCGTTGAAATCGGCTAGGCGCTCGGCGGTAGACAACTCGGGTTGGCTCGTCTGGCGGACGTCGCCGAAATACCACAGGTGCAGTTTGCCGAAGCTAGCCAGATCGTGCTTGGGACGTTGTCCGCCCTCGACGTGATTCAGCCAAGCGTCGATAGCGCGGGCGGCCTTCTTGCCATGCCCAACGCCCACTGTGACCGTGCGGTCGCTGGGAACGGCATCGCCACCGGCAAAGACACCTGGAACGGTCGTCATCAGCGTGAGCGGGTTGACCTTGACGACATCGTGATCGAACTCCATACCCGGAATACGGCGCAAGAAATTGGAGTCGGTCTCTTGGCCAAGTGCCAAGATCACGGTGTCAGCTTCGAGTTTCTCAAATTTGCCGGTACCACGCGCCTTGCCGTTCTCGTCAATCTCCATGATCTCGACGGTCAGGTCGCCCTCATCCACCGATTGAATGGTGCGCAACCAGTTCATCTTGACGCCCTCAGACTCTGCGCCTTGCTTCTCGTCCTCGTGGGCAGGCATTTGCTCTTCAGTGCGGCGGTAGATGATGAGGGATTCTTTGGCGCCCAGCCGGCGGGCCACGCGGGCTGCGTCCATGGCGGTGTTGCCGCCGCCGTAAACAGCCACTTTTTCGCCGATGTCCGGACGATCGCCCGAGGCCACCGACCGCAGGAAGGTAACGGCGTCCATGATCTTGGAGGCGTCTTGGTTGGGAATGTCGACGCGCTTGGAAAGGTGGGCGCCAATGGCGACGAAGGTAGCCGCAAAGCCGCCTTCAGCCTGATCGGCCAGCAAGTCTTTGACGGTGTAGTTCTGGGTGAACTTCACACCGAGATTGCGCAAACGCTCAATCTCAGCATCGAGGATGTCGCGTGGAAGGCGATACTCCGGGATGCCATAGCGCATCATGCCGCCCGGGAGTTCGGAGGAATCGCGAATCTCAACCTCGTGCCCGCCGCGTACCAGGTGGTAGGCGGCACTCAAGCCTGAAGGGCCGGCACCGATGACCAGTACCCGCTGGCCGGAAGAATATCTAGGCTTTTCAAATTGCCAACCCCTTTCGATGGCCAGGTCGCCTAGGTATCGTTCAACGGAGTGAATCGACACGGCGCCATCTAGCTCAACCCGGTTGCAGGCCGCTTCGCAAGGGTGATAGCAAACCCGGCCGTGAACGGCGGGGAAGGGATTGTTTTTGGTGAGTTCCCGCCAGGCCGCTTCCTCTTCGCCGGCTTTGACCAGCCGCAGCCATTCTTGGATGTTCTCCCCCGCTGGACAGGCGTTGTTGCATGGTGGCAGCAAATCCAGATACAGCGGCATTCGCGCCCGCACCGGTGCTACCCGTCCACCTACGTTGGATAGATTAGGTAGCTTGGTTATGTCTTTTGCCATGCAACTCTCCCTTCATTATTCGCCCATACCGGCGAATAAAAGCCTATTCCGCTGAACGAATGACCATCTCCAAAGCGTTAACATGAAATAACGTGCAGCAACACGAGCAATCTTACGCTTTACCTGCGGCTGACGCATCTTCAAATTTGGGACGGTCTCGCGCCTTCCCCTACATTCTAAGGTCTTTAGCCCAGTCGCACATGGTTATTACCGAGGGATCATGGGTGATTACCAAGGTTGCCTTGGTTGTAGAGCCTTTCCAGATGTCATCCATCACGGCTTCCGAGGTGGCCTGGTCTAGATGTTCGGTGGGCTCGTCGAGGATGAGGACCTGATAGTCGCCGACCAAGAGCCGGGCCAAAGCCAAGCGCCTAGCCTCCCCGCCTGAGAGCGCCTGGCCGGTTTCCCCCACGGCCAGCTTTGGGTCAATATCGGGCATGCCCGCATCACGCAGTGCGGCGTTAACCTGCTCATCGGTGGCATCCTTATTGCCGATTTTCACGTTCTCCTCCACCGAGGTGGAAAAGATATGGGAGTCTTGCGCCAGATATCCCAGCGAGCCGCATACTTCGATTTCTCCCGCGACGGGCGGAATCATCCCCAACACGGTTGTGGCAACCGTCGTCTTGCCAACGCCGCTTGGGCCGACCAGCGCCACCCGTTCGCCCGCATTTACCCCCAGATTTAGATCATGGACGATGGTGCTGCCTCCTGGCCAGCCCACACTCAGACCGTTCAACAGCAGCCTTGGCTCTCCGACCGCCAAGGTGTCGACCTTGTCCCCGCTGCCGATTGGCGCGGCCTTGATGAGCTCTTCGGTGCGTTTGAGGGCGGTATTGGTGGCGGTGAAGGTCTGCGCGGCTTTGGTAAGCACCGAAAGCGACTCATGAAGGGCCAGCGGGGTGAGGACAAGAACCGCGAACATCACCGGCTCTAGGGTGCCGGCCACCACTAGGGCGCCGCCGATCCAAAGCGCGGCTATCACCGTTGCCCCGGCAGCCAAGACTTGAGCCCCCTCGGCCACCCCCAAGACCCAACTCGAAGTCGCCTCATGGCGCTGCAAGCGGGCGTCGGTCTTGGTAAAGCGTTCTTTCGCCTCCCCCTGAGCCGCGTATGCGACTAGGTCGGTAGCGGCAAAGTTGATTTCGGTGACCACATTTGCCAACTCCCCGCGTAAGACCACAGCTGCCGCGTCCGCCTTCTTTGAGGAGATATTGGTGATCAATGGGACGAGCAAGCTAGCCGCAATAGAGGTGAGCAGCAGCACCACCGCGAAAGTGGGAGACCAATACGAGAGGACGGCTGAGGTGGTGCAGATCACCAGCGCAGAGGAGGCGAAGGGAATCCAGACTCTCACAATTAGGTTTGCGATACTCTCGGCGTCGATGACGACCCGGCTGAGTAGCTCACCCTGGGAACGGCCCAGCAGAGTCGTCTTGCTCAGAGCCGAGTAGATCTCAAAACGCAGGGCCGACTGCAATCTCAGGGCTACCCCGTGAGAGAACAGGCGCTCAAGGTAGCGGAACGCTCCACGCGAAACACCGAAAAACCGCACCATCGTGGCGGCCACCGTTAAATAGGCCACGTTCGGATGCTCGCCAGCGCGCGCGATCAGCCAAGCGGAAAAGGCCATGAGGGCTACCGAAGCCGCAGTGGCCGCGAAGGCCAGCAAGATGGAGAAAGCCAAGCGCGACCTCGAATGAGGGACGGCGGCGAAAAGCCGGCTGATAAGCGACTTGTCGGGGTTGACGCCTGATTCGCGTGGCCCGCCGTCGTCTTCGGCATCGCCTGGCAAGACTGGGGAGATCGCTCCCGACAAAGACTGGAAAGACCTATTAGATGTGGTCTGAGCAGCTGTCGCAACCGTGTCGGACGCATCGGCGAGAGCGGCATCGGCAACAAGACGGGCCTTGGGACTCGCCGCGCCCGCCGACAGTGGAGCCGCCGGGGCTGGCTCTGGCTCCAGCCGGATGACCCGGTCTGCCCCTTCCAATACCGACGTTCGGTGCGTGACAACCAGGGCCGCCACGCCGAGCTTATGCAAGTTGGACAGCCAAATCGCCTCGGCGTCGGCGTCTAAACCGGCGGTGGGTTCATCCATGATCAGCAATTTGGCGCGTCCAAGCGTCACGCGGAGCACAGCTCGGGCGATGGCTATCCGACGAGTTTGGCCTACCGAGACACCTGAGCCACCGGGATTTACGGGCTGGTCTAGCTCGATGTCGCCACCGCCGGCCGCGTCTAAAGCCGCCCGGATGGCCAGATCGGTGGCAGCGGGAAAACCAAGGCGCACGTTATCGGCGACCGTCCCGGCAATGAGGCGCGGCTGCTGTCCCACAAAAGCCAAGGACTCGCGCCAAGCGCTCCAGTTGGCGATGAGTTGCCCTTTGCCAAGGATCTCGCCGGCTGTTGGCGTCAAGAAACCCATGATGGCGCTCAGCGCCGTCGTCTTTCCACAACCGCTTGGCCCGGTTATGGCAACAACTTCTCCCGCCTTGACCGCAAACGAGAGGGCAGCCAAAGCGGGATGCCCGGCGCCGGGGTAAGTGTGGGTCAAACCCTTGACGGCGAGAATTTGGCCTCGGCCATCTTCGGCAGCTTCCGATTGATTCACCCGGATGGGTTCTAGGGCCGAATCGTGAAATGCCGATGAAGAATCCCCGTCATCGCCGTCAATCAGGGCGAAGGCGGATTTAGCGGCGGTCACCCCGTTTACCGAGTCGTGGAAGTGGGCGCCCACTTGGCGGACTGGGAGATAGGCCTCGGGGGCGACTATCAGGATGAAAAGGGCGGTGGCGAGGTCCAGATCGCTGTAGACCACGCGCATGCCGATAGTGA
>JAITSW010000073.1 GCA_031287505.1 Propionibacteriaceae bacterium | reverse complement strand
CTTCAAACTTCCAGAATCCGGCCACTCCGTTCTCAGCATGAGGCTAGGCGAAGCATTTTCAAAATGTCAGCACCTCGCGGGCACTCCCCTCACACCACGTGTTGCGCAAAACTTAGCTACGGTCTATCTATCCAAAGGCGTCATGGCAACCACCGCCATCGAAGGTAATACGCTGACAGCGGAAGAGGTTCAGAAAATACTGGCCAACGAGATCAAGCTTCCCCCTTCTCAGCAATACCTAGAGCAAGAGGTTCGCAACATCGCTAACGTCCTCAATGCTATTTATAAAGCCTCTGCCGAGTCGCCCGAGCCATTTAGGCTGTCCTCCGCATGGCTCAGGAAGCAAAACAGGCTAATACTCGAAGACATTGACTGTGAAGACCACGTCCATCCCGGAGAATTCACAACTCGGCCATTAGCCGTCGGCAACTATCGTGGAGCTCCCCCAGAAGACGTGCCATACCTAATCGACCGATTGTGCGACTGGTTGAACACATTCCTTCTAATTGTGGACGATCCGGGCAAAACAGCGGATGACCGCTTTGTCCACGCCTTCTTTGCCGCTGCGATAGGACATTTGTATATCGCATGGATTCACCCTTTTGGAGATGGAAACGGACGAACTGCGAGGGCACTCGAGTGTGCGGTGCTGGCCAATTCGGGAATTGTGCCGGTCGTGTCAGCGAGCCTACTCTCAGATCACTACAACAAGACTCGGGCGCTCTACTACCGCCAGTTGTCACAAGCGTCTAGCCATGCTGACGGTGTAATGGGGTTTATCCGATACGCAGCCGATGGCTTTGTAGACATGCTGCGTGAACAGATATCTTCGGTACAACAGATGCAGCGAGAAATAGCTTGGATCAGTTTCGTGCATGAAGTCTTTAGCGGGGAGACCCAAGGTGATGCGACAAAGCGGCGCAGGACTCTCGTGTTATCGCTACCAGATTCTCCCACCCCAAGTTCAAAACTTCGCCGCCTAACTCCAGAGCTGGCAGAAATGTACGCGGCCAAGAGCCAAAAGACGGTCAGCCATGACGTCAACAAACTCAAGAAACTGCATTTGATTAGGCAGACTCCCGAAGGCTATGTTCCGATGATCTGGGTCATGGATGCGTTTATCCCCCCGACTCATCAGGTGTTATAGGTAAAAATCTTGGAATTCCCGCGTAGGGTAAGTGCGGTGAGCACCGCAGATTCAACACGGCGACCGGCATTGCGGCACCAGGTTCCGGTTTCCACCTACCGGTTGCAGCTTGGGCCTGATCTTCGCTTCGATGATGTTATCGACCGCTTGCCTTACTACGCCGCGCTGGGTGTTGGCCATTTGTATCTTTCGCCGATCCTTACTGCGGCGCCGGGTTCTACCCATGGGTACGACGTTGTCGCGCACGATGAGATTTCGCCGGTGTTGGGCGGCAGAGTTGGGTTTGAACGGCTCTCAACGGCGGCTCGGGAGCATGGTCTCGGACTGGTGCTCGATATTGTGCCGAACCACATGGCCATTCCGACTCCGGCTTGGCTCAACCAGCAATTGTGGTCGGTGCTTGCGCAAGGCCCTGACTCGCCCCACGCAAATTGGTTTGACGTTGATTGGACGCCTGGAGCAATGCTGATGCCGGTGCTTGATGACCGGCTTGACGCCGTTCTTGACCGAGGCGGGATAGAACTTGATTTCGCCCATCTGGATAGCGGCGGCAAACAGCCGATACTGCGTTACGGCAAATATGTCTTTCCGGTACGGGCAGGCACTGAAGACCTTCCGCTTGGGGAACTGCTCAAACTCCAGCACTACCGGTTGGCAGATTGGCGCCTTGCCAACGCAGAGCTGAACTACCGAAGATTTTTCGACGTGAAAACCCTGATCGCGATCCGGGTGGAAGATCCGCAGGTGTTCGAAGCTACCCACGATCTGATTTGCTCGTTGGTGCGCGATGGGCTCGCCGATGGGCTGCGGGTTGATCATCCCGATGGGCTCGCCGACCCAGCCGCTTACCTGGAACGGCTACGCGATGCCACTGGCGGAGCTTGGGTGGTCGCCGAGAAAATCCTGAGTGCCGACGAAACCCTGGCCGCCGATTGGGTATGCGCCGGCACCACCGGGTATGACTCCCTGTGGCGTGTCCAGCAGGTTTTCACCGACCCGGCCGGTGCCCAAAACTTGGGCGAACTGATGTGTGAGCTAGCCGGAGACACGCCCGCCGGCTATCCCCCGCTAGCAGCCGGCGCAAAACGGGAAATCCTTGCCGGAATGCTGCGCGCCGAGGTGAACCGGCTGACCGGCTTAGCTGCCGGAATCTGCCGCGACAACCCCCAATTACCCGACCACAACGCAGATTCGCTGCGCAAATGCCTGGTTGAACTGCTGGTCGGCTTAGATCGGTACCGGGCCTACGTCGTCCCGGGACGCCCCACGTCCCCTGAGTCGATTGCCGCCTTGGAACGGGCTGCCGAAGTGGCTCGTCACGAGGTGGGCCTCGAACACATCCCAACCCTAAATCTGCTTGTCGAGTTGCTGTTGGGGCGCAATGTGGACTCTCAAACACCCGCCGACCCCCGCCAAGCCGATCTTATGGTTCGATTTGGCCAGACGTCGGCGGCCGTGCAGGCCAAAGGCGTCGAAGACACCGCCTTTTACCGGTGGACGCAGCTGGTCGGGCTTTGCGAGGTCGGTGCCGACCCGACTCGATTCTCCCTGGACCCAACTGGGCTGATGATGTGGGCAAGCCAGCAGGCGCGGACGTTTCCACAAGGCATGACAACGTCGTCCACCCATGACACAAAACGCGGTGAAGATGTCCGGGCGCGAATGTCGGTGCTCTCTGAGTTTTCCGGCCAATGGCGCGAGCTGGTGCGCGAGCTGCAGGAAGCTTCTGCCGCCTACCGCGACTCTCAAATAGAGGGTCGGACGGTCAATATGGTTTGGCAGACTTTGGCCACCACCTGGGAAGACGGGCCGATTAGCGCAGATCGGCTAGCGGCATACCTGACCAAAGCCCTTCGGGAGGCAAAGTCGCGCACCACATGGGACGATCCAGACACCGCCTACGAGGATGCGGTGCTGACTTGGGCAATTCAAGCCAGCACCGATCCAGCTGTGAATAAATTGCTAGCCGCCTGGCAAGAACACACTGCCTCATGCGTGCGCGCCACGACGCTGGGCCAGAAATTGGTGCAGTTGACTCTTCCCGGCGTGGCCGACACCTACCAAGGCACTGAGGTGGGCGTGTTGACGCTCGTTGACCCAGACAACCGTCGTCGCGTGGAAACTGACGCCTTGGCAAACACC
>JAITSW010000039.1 GCA_031287505.1 Propionibacteriaceae bacterium | reverse complement strand
GGCGAAGGCGTCGCCACCGCCACCGCCACCGCTTGCCTGGGTCTGGCGAACCCCAGCGGCGCTGTCGTCCCGGCAGCCAGAAGCCAAACCGCTGTCCCGGCGGCCGCTTTCGGAATCGTCGGCCAAATCACCCTCGACGCCGCCCTGTCAGAGTTGGATAATTTCACCTTGATCTTCCCCCGAACCGCCGACCCGCCCGCCGTGTCAGTCACTGCGCTGGCCCGCTCCACCCAAGACGTCGCGGGGATCGCCAAAGCTATGCTGGAACTGTCTGGGGCCGCCCAAAAAACCAGCCTCGCCGTGACAACTTCCGCCGCCTTGGCTGACCTCAACACCATCCTGCAAGCAGAACTATCATCCAGCTCCCGCGCCATCGGGCTAGCCGCGATGGCGGCTGGCATGGCCTTCGCCGGGCTGGCCCTCATGCTGAGCGTCGGCGGCCAGCGCCGCGACTTCGGACGCCGCCGCGCGCTTGGCGCTTCCCGCTCGCTGTTGATCACCCTCGTCATGCTCGAAGGCGTCACGCCAGCCGCCATCGGCGCCATCGCTGGAACCGCGCTTGGCATGACCGGCGTCATACTCACCACCGAAACGCTACCCGACGCCGCGTTCACCGCCTCGATACCAATCCTCACCACCATCGCGGTCATGGTCGGTGCCCTGCCAGCAGCGCTCACCGCCGCCTACCGCGACCCCGTCAACATCCTCCGCGTACCCTAAACACGCAGCCGGGCAACGCGGCACCATGTTCTGCTTACCAGACTGGACGGGGCTGAACTTCTGGTAGGTGGTAGTTGCTTCTCTGATTCGCCTGTGATGAACAGCTCAGCAGTAGGTTCAGTAGCCTGCACGACTGTTGACAGCGGTTCGTTGGTGGTCGCCTTCGTCGGCGCGCGACCGCCCCTCCGCGCCTCAAAGGACGCCGCAAATGCCTTCTGGACGACGCTGATACGACGCTGGCGTGGGCCTTGGTGGACGCCGAGGTAATACCACGACGCAACCAACTCGACCGGCCCGCCCAAAGCACCCGCAAAACCACCTACGCCGGTTACCACCCAGATACACCCAGCGGGGCATACGCTGGCATCGAAGCATGGCCAGGGCGCGAGCAGTGGCTCGCCGCACTCATCCGGGCGCTGACCGCGAACCCACAGATCCGCAAACAGCGCGGCAGAGAAATCTCCGAGGCCAACGTAATCAAAGGAGCGGTGCTGCTCAGCGCCGTGGCGAACCAGCGCAACGGCAGGCACGCCGCCCTCTCCCTCGAACAGATGGCAGAAGCCCTAGGAACCGAAACCAAACAATGCCGAGCCGCAAAGAACGTGAGGTGGGTCTTGCGCACACTGGGCTTCGAACAAGTCATGACGCTAGGAACCCGACTCCCCCGCCAAACCCGCGTGGAATACTGCTGGACTGTAGTTGACCCCGAGTTCGAACAAGGAACTCTTGGTGGAGCTAACGGGATTCGAACCCGTGGCCTCTTCCATGCCATGGAAGCGCGCTACCAACTGCGCCATAGCCCCAGTGCGGGATCGAGTATAGCCTGGTGGGCGCTTGGAGTGTCAATCTGTGGTTCAAGAGAGGCTGCGGGCCAAGAATCTGGATTGTGATCGGAGCCTGGCACTGCCGAGTGCCCAATTTGGCGGGGGGGGGGATTCCAAGTCAGGTCGGGAATTGCGCGAGGGGCTTTGAGCAGCAAAGGGGTTGCCAAGGAAGAACGAAGGACACGGTTTGTGTGCGGCTGATGGACATTAACTGGTTTCAGACACGGAAGACACTAGACTACAAATAAATAGACAACTGAGTTGAATAATCTACTTGCGGCTGAGGCAAGGCACAGCCGCAGGGCAAGGACGGTTTTCAACTCCGTGTTTGATTGTCTTAGGCGTAAAGGAAAACTCATGACTAGTCCCGTTCCAAATATTCAGCTCAATTCTGGCACCACTATTCCGCAACTCGGGTTTGGCGTATTCAGAGTCACTCAGGAGCAAACGCAAGGCGTTGTCGAGAAGGCGCTAGAAGTTGGCTTCCGGCACATAGACACTGCCACCGGATACGACAACGAAGCCCAGGTTGGGGCAGCTATCAGGGCGTTGGGCATCGACCGCAAAGAGATTTTTGTGACGACGAAGCTGCGCAACGACCACAATGCCGCACGCGATGTAGAAGGTGCGTTCAACCGTAGTGTCGAGGCTCTCGGCCTGGATTATGTAGACCTGTATTTGATTCACTGGCCCATGCCGGCTCTTGGTTTTGCCGTGGATAACTGGGAGAGGTTCCAGGATTTCAAGGCTTCCGGATTGGCCAAGGCCATTGGTGTGAGCAACTTCCGCATTGAAGACCTCAAGGCGATCATCAAGGCAACCGGAGTCGCTCCGGCCGTCAACCAAGTTGAGACACACCCGATCTTCCAGCAGCGGGAGCTTCGCGCCTTCCACGAGGCGTTCGATATCAAGATCGAAGCTTGGGCACCGCTTGGACAGGGGCGTTTTGTGTTCTCCAGCTTGGAGCCGGTGCGTATCGCGGCTGAGAAGTACGGCAAGTCCTTTGCGCAGATCATCCTGCGCTGGCACCTGCAGGAGGGCATTATTCCGCTGCCGAAGTCATTGACCCCCTCGCGTATCGAAGAGAACTTCAACATTTTCGATTTCGAACTCGATGACAATGAGGTTGCCCTGATCAATGCGCTGGACACGAATCAGCGTCTTGCCCACAACCCGTCGTTGGTCAACCACAACTAAACAGGCCAAACGGTTCTCGCGTCATCTTGGGCAGGGGTGGCGCGAAAACCATTTAAGTAGGTTTTCCGCGACGGTGAAGAGGCCAGAGCACAATCACGGCAATTTCCGGCGGACGTCCGTCCGGTCTTCTTGCTGCTCGCCTTAGGCTTTTCCCGCCTCGACTGAGCCGCACACGAGGCGCATGTCATCCCGCCAATGTCGAGTTCGATACTTCGGGTAGCGGTGTGAATCATGAGGCACCCTTCAACTGCCCTCGGTTCTAGTTGGCGACCCTTATGATCTCCCAACAAACGCATACGGTGGTCTATCGCGGGCGCAACTCGGGGCATTTGTGCCAGAGGCTCTGTTCTAGAAGGGGGCTTGCGCGTACACTAGCCTGCAATTGCCGATGTTCCGATGACGGCGGAACATAACAAGAAGGTCAACGATGTCTGATTCCACGCGAGCTTTCCGTGTCCTGGTTGTCGAGGACGATGAGGCGCTTGCCGAAATGCTCTCGATCCATCTCGGAGATGCCGGGTATAAGGCGCGTTTGTGCCACCGAGGCGATCTGGCGCTTGCCGAGTTTGAGGATTTCGAGCCCGACCTGGTGCTTCTTGACTTGATGCTTCCCGGGCGAGATGGGGTGGATGTCTGCCGCGACATTCGGGATATTTCAGATATTCCGATCGTGATGCTCACCGCGAAGAGCGACACAAATGACGTAGTGGACGGCTTAGAGGCCGGTGCCGATGATTACATCCCAAAGCCCTTCAAGGCCGAAGAGCTGTTAGCCCGCATCAAGACGAGACTTCGTCGCCGCTCGGGCGCTGCCGGTCACGACGGGCCGCTGCGCATTGGAGATCTGGATATCAATGTCACAGAGCATCGGGTCCGCCGCGGTGAAGAAGAGCTTCGGCTCACGCCTTTGGAATTCGATTTGCTGTTGACGTTGGCGCAGCATCCCAAGCAGGCCTTTTCTAGAGAACGTCTCTTGCGCGAGGTTTGGAAGTATCCCTCCGATGCCGGCGACACCCGTTTGGTAAATGTGCATGTGCAACGCCTTCGGGCCAAGGTGGAGATCGATGCCGAAGCCCCCGAGATTGTGGTGACGGTGCGGGGAGTTGGGTATCGTGCGGGAGAGCCGCGGCTAGCACCGGGCGAATCAGCTGTGTCCACCGGCTTCAAACAGTTCAAATAGCGCTCTTTGAGCGCAGTCGCGGCAACATTTCATGAGTCCAAAAGCCCTATGGGACAAGTCGCTACCCTTTCGGGTGGTTGTCATCACCTTGGTGGCGTCCATCGGGATTTTGGCGGGCACCGGCTTTTTCCTACTCTCCCGCTCCAGCGAGGGCATCATCGAGGGGAAAACTCAAGCTTCACTTTCAGAGGCAACGTCGGTGCTCGAGCTATT
>JAITSW010000158.1 GCA_031287505.1 Propionibacteriaceae bacterium | reverse complement strand
GCTGTGACGTCAACAAGCGCCGCCAGGGCCGCGCGTATAGGTTCTCTTCACGCCGTAACGGCCCTGGGGTCGTACTGTTCGGGCGATCTGCTTGCCCAATCGCTTTTTGGGGCGGGCGCCGGAAATTGTTTTCACCACTTGGCCGCCAGAGAAGACTAGGAGCGTTGGGATGCTCATAATCCCGTAGTTCATCGGGGTTTCGCCGTTGGCGTCGATATCCATGGAGTAGAACGTGACTTGGCCGGCGTATTGCCCGGCTAGCTCTTCAACGATGGGGGCAACCTGCTTGCAGGGAGAGCACCACCCGGCCCAGAAATCAACCAACACCGGGGTGTTCGACTTCAATACCAACTCTTCGAATGTTGCGTCGGAAACGGGCTGGACAGCGGCCATGATTCTCCTAAAGTCTTCTTGCTAGGGCACTTAACTCTACTTCTACACCTCGAGGGGGTCGCAGTTGGCGCGCTGGCATGGCACCACAAATCAAGTCCAGTAATCCCTTCGCGAAAACCGCGAAGTCCTGGGCACTCTCGCCACCACGCGCTACGCCTATCACATGCCCCAACTCGGAAAACCGCGAAGTTCTGGGCATTCTCGCTACCACGGCGACACCGCCGTTGACGCGAACTTTGCGAAGACCATGAAGCCCCGGGCTCTCTCGCACCAGGGCATCAGCGTTGACGGGAGTGATTTCGCATTCGGCTAGATAAGCGAGCGCGGTGAGCGTTTTCCCACTTCAGGGCGAACGTGAAGCCCCGCATCGGGGTCAACGATTTTCTGCTGTGCTGCCGCGATGCCCCCCACTTCTATTTGGGCTTCGAGCGGGAGATCGCGCTTGAGCAGGGCTAAGCCGACGGGGCCGAGTTCATAGTGGCGTTCGGAGGTGCCCATACGTCCAACGGCTTCACCCTCAAACAACACGTCTGCGCCTACTTCGGGGAGGGCATCTTCAGAGCCGTCCAAATGCAAGAGGGTGAGGCGGCGGGGTGGTTTTCCGATGTTGAAGACCTTGGCCACCGTCTCTTGGCCGGGGTAGCAGCCTTTGCGCAGGTGGACGTGGGCGCCTAGGTGGTCGCCTTCGGGATTCGCCAGTTCGTTGGGCAAGGTGTTGGCATCGAAATCCAAGAAGGCGCGCGGTCGTCCTGACGCGATGCGCAGGGCTTCGTATGCCCAAAGGCCAGCCCGCTCAACGCCGAGCAGGGCTTCGGCGGCGGCACGCGGCACAATGTTTGGCTCAGGCGCGCCCGCTGGGACAATGAGCGTGAAATCCGCGCTGACGTCGGTGATCTCGACTTTGCTGCGCCACCGCATTTTGGCCAGGTGATTCAGTAGGGCTTGCGCCTGGTCCGGCTCGGTTGAGGCGCGGAAAACCCCGCCGTCGTCGACACCGGCCAACTCATATAGGACATGGCCCTGGGGATTGAGCAAATACGCCCTGACGAGTTTCCCCGGCGCGATATTTGCGAGTTGCTGGGTGGTCAAATTGTTCAGCCAACCCAGTCGGTCTGGGCCGGCAATCGCCAAAACCGGCAGGTGGCCAAGGTCGACGCCGGCGGTGCCGTTGACGATGGCGCGTTGCTCGCGAATCGGCTCGCCATAGTGCCAGACGGCACCCGCGTCTGGCCCGGACGCCAGCGTAACTTCAGACGGCATCAGCTAGGCGCGTTCTAGGGTGGCCCAAGTGTAGGGCTGCAGTTCTTCGTCTTCGGTGGCGCGGTCGAAGGAGAACATTAGTTTTGAGTCGACGTTGCCGTAGAGGCGTCGTCCGGCGGTGTATTTGACTTTGGCGTCTTGGGTGCGGGCTACCGCGTCGGTGATCAAGTCGATGCGGGCGCCGATTAGCTTGCCAAACCAGATTTCGGCATAGCCGTCTGGAGAACACATCGTTACTTCTACCGTGCCGTCTTTTAGGGGACGCCAAAAGCCGGTTTCCATGTCCAACGCGCGCACCGGAGTGCCATTTTCGTCCACTTCGAAAGACTGGGCGAGATAGTGCAGATAGTCGCCGCCGTTATCGGCGAAGTCGATGGCGATGGTATAGCTGGTCTTCTCTTCACCGGGCCACTGCCGGTAGCCGACGCCCTCCCAATGGCCGCGCAGCCAAGCTAGGCCGATTAGGCCGGGATTTAGATCTCGCGGGATCTCAAACATCGCTTCCATCCTTCCGCGCCAAGCGCGCAATCGAGTAGAGCAGGATCGCGGCCAGAGCCAGACCTAACACCAGCAACTCTGGCGCCGTGATCCCCAAAGGAGCGATTAGCGGGGTAACGGGCACTTGGCCAGTTTACCGGCCAGCTAGCCAACGTTGATAAACGGCATCGGCAACCACCAAGTCTTCCCAGGCCATCCCGGTGGATTTGAAGACGGTGACCTTGGACGCGTCCAATTCGGCTTTGCCGGTGGCAACACCGGCAAGGGTAATCAAATCCGCTTCCCTTATGGCGTCTTCGGCCAACGCGAGCACCACATCTCCAGCTTCGCGGACGGCGGTGGCCAGGTCTTCCACCACGACTTGCGAACGGGCCAGTAAAGCAGAATCCAACTCGCGATGTCCCCGGTCGTGCGAGCCCACCGCAACCACGATCGTCCCGGGCGCTATCAGAGCAGAGTCAAACAGCGGGGTGGCAGCCGACGTTGCGGCAAAGACCACGTCGGCTTGTGCGATGCGCTGTGGCAATTCGGCACTGGATGCGGCCAGCCACGACACCTGCGTGCCGGGGAAATCGTCCAGGTCACCGGGTTTGCCGCGCGAGACATATGTCACCCGAATCGAGCCGACGAAGGGCAGCAGGGTGCGGACATGCCCTTGGCCCTGTGGGCCGGTGCCGAAGGCCACCACGTTTACCACTTTGCCTGCTAAGGATTTCACCAGGGGCAAGATGGCGGAAATTGATACCGCCGGGGTGCGCAGATTCGTAATGCTGACGGCATCCATAAGTGCAATCGGATGCAGGTATTGCGCGTCGAAAAGGGCATAGACGCCTTGAATGCGCGCCCGGCCGTGGCTGGGGTTATCGGGAGCCACGGTGAGCACTTTAACGCCGGTGACCGGGCCAGCCTCGGCAGGCATGATCAAATACTCGCCAGCGGTGGTGGGCACTGCCGAGCGCGGTGGCCCGCCGGCGGGGTCAACGCCTGCCAGCAGCGCCCCGGTGATGGCTTCCACTGCGGCCTGCGGGGTAAGCAGCTGCAGAACGGTGGCCGCGTCAATGTAAGAAAGCCCACTCATCGCAGCACAAATCCCGGTACTAATTCGTCGTCCTCGTCGACGGTGAAGCTCGCCGTCCCCACTTCGAACGCATTTCCGGTGACGACGGGAATTACGGCGTCGCGCCCTTCAGCCACCAAGCTCTCGCCGATGCGCCCGATGAATCGCGAACCTATGATCGAGTCATGGACCAACACTTGGCCTTCGGCAAGCTCGCCTTTGGCTGCCAGCACGGCCAAGCGGGATGCCGTCCCGGAGCCGCATGGGGAACGGTCGACCTCGCCGTCGGCAAAGACCGTCACGTTGCGCTGGAAGAGCTGGCCTTCGGCGTCCGCGCCAAAATCGTCATAAAGTATGGTTCCGTAGATGCCGTCGAGCCGCGGGTCGGATGGGTGCTTGGCCACATCGTGCTTGTTGAGCAGCCACTTGATTTCGCGTCCGACGGCAATCAGGTCGGCGTAATGCCCGGGAGTGACCGCCAAGCCGAATTGGGCGGCGGGTACGTGCGCGTAGATGGCACCGCCATAACCGACATCCACAGTCGCCGGGCCTTGGGAGGTCGAGATCACTAAGTCTTTGGCGATCAGATAGCTGGGGACGTTGATGAAATCGACTGCTGTCACCCGTCCGTTAATCGTGTGGACGTTGGCGGTCACCCTTCCAGAGGGAACGTCGATTCGCACCGGGGTGACGCCGGTGGGCTCAGCCGAGACTATGCCGCTGCGCACCGCCCACGCTCCCAAAGCGATTGTGCCGTGGCCGCAAGCGGTGGAGAAACCGTCCTTATGCCAAAAAAGAACACCGAAGTGGGCATCGGAATCGTCTGGCTCCACAATGAAACCTCCGTACATGTCAGCATGACCGCGGGGCTCGTGGCAGAGCAGCCTCCTAAGGCCGTCCACTTTTGGGTCGGAGATGGCGAAAACCCGGCGTTCGCCGACCGTGGCACCCGCAATGCGGTGTGGGGGATTCGCGATGATCCGAAATGGCTCGCCGCCGGTGTGATACTCGACGGTGTTTATAGGAATACCCATAGGATGCCTTTTGCTAGTGAGGTGAAATGGCAGTGGTTACATTGTGCAAGACTTCAGCCGGTAGCGGATATCATGCCCAGATTCGATCACGGCGTTAAAAGACGGCTAATGGCGGTTCTTAGCGCCACGTAATCGGTGTCTGAGATTAGGCTGCGGTCGTAACCCCAGCTTGGTTTTGCTATTCTCAGCGTGGGAGTCTGTGTGGTTTTGAGCTCAAAGAGCTAGCCTGCGAAAAAGAATGAGGTGCGTATGGCCCTGTTGCTTGTGGTCAGCAAAGGAGTTGACGCGCACTTATCCCCGGAACAGCTGCTTCCAGTTTTGGCTTTGCTTTCGTACGACATCGCCGCTATCGACGCCGGCACCGAGGCATTGACCGAATCGGCGCGTGCTGATTTGATCGTGTTGGACGGACGCTCTGACTTAGCCAGTGCCCGAATGATGGCGCGGCTTTTTCACTCTGCGGGCTCTACCGTCCCGTTGCTCTTGGTGGTTTCCGAGAGCGGCTTTGCGGCCATTAGCCCCGAGTGGGGACTCTCCGACATGGTGGTAGACACCGCCTCCCCGGCAGAGTTTGACTCGCGCGTAAAACTGTTGCTCTCCAGTGGCTCCAACGAAGGCCTGATTTCAGCCGGCGGCGTGGTGATCGACGACCAGGCTTACACCGCCAGCATCCATGGCGAACCGCTCGATCTGACGTACACCGAGTTTGAGTTGCTTAAATACCTCACGCAGCATCCCGGCCGGGTTTTCAGCCGCGAGCATCTTTTGACCGACGTTTGGGGCTATGACTATTACGGTGGCACCCGAACTGTCGATGTTCACATCCGCCGGCTGCGCGCCAAGCTTGGGATAGAACATGAAGCCCTGATTGGAACGGTGCGCAACGTCGGCTACCGTTTCTCTCCCGAGCCAGACAAACGCTCGGGACAAGACGATGGCGAAAACTAGCGCGAAGATTCGGCGCCAGATTATCGGGTTAGCCGAACGTGCCCAAGCTCATGACGGCGGCTCCTTTCCGTTGAACGAGGAAGCCATCTTGGCCTTGGAGGCCGAAGACTTAGCCCCAAAGCCAAAGGTGCTGCAGTTCATGGTTAATGATGAGAATCAGAACCTCGTCGGATATCTGCAATGGAACCGGGCCTTCGACACGGCTCAAATCGTCGTTGACCCAAAATTCCGGCGCCGAGGCGTCGCCAAGCATTTGCTCGACGGCGTGAGCAAGGTGATTGGGCATTTTCCACCTGTCTGGGCGTTTGGTGATTCATTGAATGCCCAGCGGTTTGCTATTGCCCAAGATATGCGGCCCATGCGTTCGCTATTGGCGATGAAACGCGGCCTGCCGCTCTCAGTTGCCCCAATCTCGTTCGATCTAACAATTCGAGGTTTCCAACCTGGCGACGAGGAAGCCGTTCTAGAGCTGAATCGTCAGGCATTTGCCGCGCACCCGGAGCAGGGAAGCCTTGACCTAGCCGGACTCCGGGCCCGCATGGCCGAAGGTTGGTTTGATCCCGGCGGCCTGCTACTTGGTTTTGACGATGCCGGCCTGGCCGCCTTCCATTGGACGAAAAGGCAGAGTCCGCAAACCGGTGAGGTCTATGTGCTCGCCGTGGCTCCGCGAGCTCAAAGACATGGCTACGGGAAGGTGATGCTGGCCGCCGGGCTAGATTATCTGGCCGCCGGTGGTTGCACGTCGGTAATCCTTTATGTCGACGGGGAAGAAAACGCCCCGCTGGCCTTGTATACGGGCATAGGGTTTAGCATCGTGCATAAGGATGTTCTGTACGCAAGGAGAGGCTGATGGGTGTTACCGCTTTTCAGGCTCCCGATCTTCCCGAAGACCGGTTTATCGATCGGGAATTGAGCTGGCTGGCGTTCAATATCCGGGTGCTTGACCTGGCTCGCGACAGCGTGCGCGTCCCGCTCTTGGAGCGGACGAAGTTTATGGCGATCTTCTCCAATAACTTGGACGAGTTTTTCATGGTGCGAGTCGGCGGCTTGAAGCGCCGCATCAGCGCGGGAGTGGCTACCCGAAGCAATTCCGGGATGATGCCCAAAGATCTTCTGGACGCCATCTTGACTGAAGCCGAAGAGTTGGTATCCGAGCAGTCCGAGCTATTTCAGAACGTTATCCGTCCCGAATTGGCTGCCCATGGCATCGAGATTTTGGCCTGGGACCAACTCACCGAGACCGAGCAACACGAGATGGGCGAGCTCTTCACCTCGCACATCTTCCCGGTGCTCACCCCTTTGGCAGTGGATCCATCCCACCCGTTCCCCTATATCTCCGGGCTTTCGGTCAACTTGGCGGTGTTGCTGCGAAATCCACTCACCGGCACCCAGCAATTCGCCCGCGTCAAAGTTCCACCGAACCTGGATCGGTTTGTCTCTTTGGGCCAGGACCGTTTCGTCCCCCTCGAAGACATCATCGCCCCCCATTTGGATCAAGTCTTTCCGGGCATGCAGGTGATAACCCATTCAACCTTTAGGGTCACGCGCAACGAAGACTTGGAGGTAGAGGAGGACGATGCCGAGAATCTGCTCAAGGCGTTGGAGAAAGAACTCAAAAACCGCAAGGTCGGACGTTCGGCCGTCCGCATGGAAATTGCGCATGACGTAGACCCGCAGATGCTCAAGCTCTTGCAAGAAGAGCTGGGTCTGAGCGGCAAAGAGGTTTTTCGGATTCCCTCCCCACTTGATCTCAGCGGGTTGTTTGCGCTCGCCGAGCTTGATCACGACGCGCTGAAGTATTCGGCATTTCTGCCCAAGACGCACCCAGAGCTCGCTTCTGTGGAGACAGCCCGGGCTGCCGACATGTTTGCCGCGCTGCGTTATCGAGATGTGCTGTTGCAGCATCCCTACGACTCTTTTGCCACCTCGGTGCAGCGGTTCATCGAGCAGGCCGCCAGCGACCCGTCGGTGCTGGCCATCAAACAAACCCTGTACCGCACCTCTGGGGATTCGCCCATCATCGACGCCCTGATTCAGGCTGCCCAAGCTGGTAAGCAGGTGCTGGTCTTGGTGGAGATCAAGGCCCGCTTTGACGAACGGGCCAATATTGATTGGGGACGAAAACTCGAGCAGGCCGGATGCCACGTCATTTACGGGCTCTTGGGGCTAAAGACCCACTGCAAGCTCTCGCTCGTCGTCCGCTCTGAATCTCGGGGGCTGCGCCGCTACTGCCATATCGGCACCGGTAACTACAACCCGAAGACGGCGCGTATCTATGAAGACATCGGGCTGCTGACATCGAATCCGATCATTACCGAAGATGTGGCGCGGGTCTTCAACCGACTTTCTGGGATGTCGGCGGAGACGCAATATCGGCGGCTGCTCGTCGCACCGCAAAGCATCCGCAAAGGCTTGCTGCAGGCCATCGAGAACGAGATCGGCAATCACCAGCGCTCTTTGCCAGCCCGCATTCGAATCAAGGTGAACTCGATTGTGGACGAAGCCATCATCGACGCCCTTTATCGGGCCTCTCAGGCTGGTGTCCCGGTGGATCTGTGGGTGCGCGGCATTTGCGCGGTAAAGCCGGGTGTTGCCGGGATGAGTGAGAACATCCGCGTCCGCTCAATTCTTGGGCGTTTCTTGGAGCACAGCCGGTTGTATTGGTTTGAAAACGCCGGGAATCCGCGAGTGGCTATCGGTTCGTCCGATCTGATGCACCGCAATCTTGATCGCAGGGTGGAGGTGTTGGTGGGGATAACGCATCAGCGGCACATTGCCCAAATCAAGGAGCTTTTTGACATGGCCTTTGACCCAAAGACGGCTACCTGGTGGCTCAACGGCTCCACTTGGGTGCAGCACACCTGTGATTCATACGGTGAACCGTTGCTGGACATGCAGGATTATTTGATCAAAATGGTTTCCCAACGTCGAATTGAGTCGTTGTGATGGCGATAAGAAAGCCGGTAAAGAAGACTGTTCTCGCTGCTGGCACCGTGGTGTTGCGCGATGGCGGGGGTGACGAGCCCGAAGTGCTGCTCGTGCATCGTCCCCGCTACAACGATTGGAGTTTGCCCAAGGGCAAGCTTGACGAGGGGGAGTACTTGGCCGAGTGTGCCGTGCGCGAGACCTTAGAAGAGGCGAATGTGTCGGTGCGGCTCTCGGTGCCTTTGACGCCCATCGAGTATCCGATTGTGGAGGGGGTAAAGCGCGTCCACTACTGGCTCGCCTACGTCCGCGAAGAGTTTGAGCACATCCCCTGTCCAGAGGTCGACAAGATTCGCTGGCTCCCGCTGTCACAGGCGCTGGAGAAGGTGACTTATCCAGAGGAGCCGGACTTGATTCTCCAAGCCGGCCAGTCGGAAGGCGCAATCTCTATTATCGTGGCCCGGCATGCGACAGCTTGCTCGCGCGCCGAATGGGGGGGATCCGACGATGATGGCCGGCCGCTGAGCGGTTATGGCAAATTGCAGGCCAAACATTTGGCGGCTTTACTAGACGCCTATGGGGTGGAGCGTTTGATTGCTTCGACGGCCAAACGCTGCCGCAGGACTTTCAAACCCTATGCCAAGCAGATTGACGGCCAAGTTGAGGGGACGCGCGCCCTGACCGAGTCGGAGTCTTGGCAAGAGCCCGACCAGGTGAAGACGATCATGCATCGCGCGCTGCGGCATGCGCTTAAACACCACCAGCCCACGGCTATCTGCGGGCATCTTCCGACATTGCCGCTAATGCTGGCCAGCCTTGGAGTGGTTTACCGCAACATGAAGCCGGCCACCGCCGTGGTGATTCACTTTTCGGAGAACGGCGAGACGCTGGCATCCGAATTCGTCGATTCCACCGATTAGGGGCAAGCGGGAGTTATCCACAGAAGTTATCCACAGTGGGGATAAACTACACCGATGTGATTCACTTTGCCCCTGGTCGCCGGTCAACTGAGAAGCCTGCAAAGCGAGTGAAAGAGAATTCGCAGGCTTGACTAATTCCGCCAAAGCATGCAAAACTTTGCGTACAGCGTTGGAGTTGCTCTATGGCTGGTCTGTGGGCTACCTGTGCAAGTCTGGAATAGTTCCAACACTGCCATACAAATATGGGGGTCTGTGGTACCGGGATACGGGTACTTGTTATGGGGGCTTAGTTGGTCGTTAGACCGGCTTTCGGTTTACACCGTCCTATTCCACATCCTCCCAAAAATGGAAGGGCGGGGGTCGTGGTATTTAAGCCGGCAACCTTGAATAGTGTACGGATTTCTGATTTTAAGGCGCATTCGAAGCGCTGGCTAGCTGCGGGGGTTGCTTTAGCGATAAGTGTTTCGCTTGCGCCTGCGGTCGGGCCGTTTGACGTCCCAGAAGCTCAGGCGGCACCGCCTGGAGCCACCACTGCCACCAACTGGTTCACCAGGAACTCGGCTTTTGCCGGTGGCGCTGATGGGATGACCTGGTGGGATCCCACCTGCCAGTCGCTCTACACGGTTTCCGATACTGGCAATATCCGGAGGTTCAACGATCCGACAGGCTCCACTGCTGTGTCGAGCCCAGTCGGTAGCCAAGGCTCTGGTAGAGACACCATCGCCTTGTATCGCCGTCCCGACAATTCCATGTCGATGTACGCATGGAACTTTGGCGGGGGAAACCCCACCGTGACAGAGATTAATAACGGCTCCCGGAATGGTCAGTCATTCACTGTCGTCACATCTGGCGGCGGCGGTAGCAACGGTCGATCAGGCGGTGAGTTCAACCAGCTTACCGGTGAACTCATCATGACCGGATATGAGCAATCCTCTTTCAGTGGCAACTGGAGAATCACCGTTGTCAATGTGGACACCGGCGTAACCCGGCAGAGCGGACGAATCCAGCCGGCGACTTCCAGCGACGGCTCGAATATCGACTCGGCCTATATCAGTTCCGACGCGGCCATTGACGCCAACGGCCTCATCTATGTCATTGCGGGCGCTGCCAGCAATAGATGGCTTGTCCGCATTGTTCCGGGAGCGACGCAGGGCTCTTGGAGATACAACAAAGTTGTGAGGCTGACCAATCCCCCTGGCGGTGCCGACCTGTGGGGCATGGCCTTTTTTAATGGCATGTTGTATGTCCGGCAAAGCGTCACTGCGATGTGGAAGGTTGATCCCCTTTCCGGTGCTAGCGAGCGGGTGCCCGGTACTGCTACCGGATCTTTTGACTACGCTGGCTGCCAGGTGGCAGGTGTGATCCAGGGAACTGTTTACAATGATGTCAACGGTGATGGCGATGTCGCTGGTGATAGTGGCCAGTCTGGAGTTCGCGTCGAGATTTATGATTCGGCTAAGCGCCTTAGAGGCTCTCAGGAGACCAGTGACGAGGGCAGCTACAGTTTTTTGATTCCTGATACGCATGCGAAGTATTTTGTTCGTGTTGTTCGTCCGGAGGTTGGCGGGGTTCATGCTTCGCAGACGTATGCGAATTACTCGGAGGCTGTTTC
>JAITSW010000142.1 GCA_031287505.1 Propionibacteriaceae bacterium | reverse complement strand
TGGCATGAGGTCGATACGGGCGCATTTCTACCAGGTGTCGGGGCTGTGGTTGACTTAATCAACGACGTTTCTGGGGTGCAGCTTCTTCCAGATGCCGGATTGGAGAAGCCGTGAGTGGAGAAAAGAAGCCTAGTGGGACGGTGAATGCCACAAGAATCAGCGTGCTGGTTTTGGTTCTGATTCTCACGCTGGTATTGGTGTGGCTTTTGTGTTTTCTCTCTGATTCGGTTGGGCTCGTCTTGCCGCGGCTGGCGGTGTTGGTGCCGATCTCCCTGGTAGGGCTGGCTCTGGCAGTTGCCATCGGGGCTTGGTTGACGTATCGCACAGTCTGGGTGAAGAAGGAGCTGCTCGAGCCCAGGCCGGCGCTGTTTCGTTTGGCTTTAGCGAAAGCCGCTTCATTAGCGGCCGCAATTATAGTTGGCGCCTATTTGGCGATAGCGCTATATGGCCTGCCATATCTATACGTGCCGGGCATAGCGCAAAGATTTTGGGTTGCGCTGGCCACTGCTGGGGCGGCATTGGCATTGGGGATTTCCGGTTATTGTTTAGAACTCGCCTGTAGAGTGCCTCCTGCCGACGATTCGTCTCAGAAAACACAGGCTCTGAGGGGAATCGATTAGAGATTAGCCGGGGAATATGGCAATTGTAGGGGGGGTTTGTTATGATTCCTCTTGGAGGCAATACTATTTGTTCCAACAAATCTTTAGAGAGGAAACCCATGGCTCAGCGCACCCGTGTTGAATTGATTGACGATATTGACGGTTCTGCCGCCAGTGAGACTATTTCTTTTGGCCTTGACGGGAAATCATATGAAATTGATCTGACTGCCGTAAATGCCCAAAAGCTCCGTAAAGCTTTTGAGCCCTATGTTTCAGTAGCGCGGAAAGTCACCTCTGGTACTAGGCGTGTTGTCCGCAATATCCAGCTTTCCGCCCCGCAGTCCGTAATCAGGGCTTGGGCGCAGAGCAAGGGTTTGAAGATTTCTGATCGCGGTCGCATTCCTGCCGACATCGTGAAGCAGTACGAAGAAGCTCACGCGTAAAACCGGAGAAAACGCTCCCCCACCCATTTGCCGGGCGGGGGAGCGTCGACTTTTCGGCTAGTTTCTCTCTGCGCGAACGCGGGCATATTTGCCGTCTTGCAGGAGTTGACTAGACTGTCATCGTTGGCACTCTTAGATAGAGAGTGCTAAAGGCGTCAAGACGCACCGAAGTGAGGGATGAGATGTTTGACAAGTTTACCGACCGGGCACGCCGAGTGATCGTGCTTGCGCAAGATGAGGCGCGCATGCTCAATCACAATTACATCGGTACCGAGCATCTCCTCCTGGGTCTTATCCATGAAGGCGAAGGCGTCGCCGCCAAGGCACTGGAATCCATCGGAGTTTCGCTGGAAGCTGTTCGCGAGCAGGTGGAAGAGATTATCGGCCAAGGCCAGGCAGCTCCTCCCGCCGGGCATATCCCATTTACGGCGCGGGCAAAGAAAGTCCTGGAGTTCTCGATGCGCGAGTCTTTGCAGCTTGGGCACTCGTACATTGGAACCGAGCACATTTTGCTGGGCTTGGTGCGTGAAGGCGAGGGCGTGGCTGCCCAGGTGCTCATTAAGCTGGGCGCCGATCTGGGGCGCGTGCGCTCTACCGTCTTGCAGATGCTCAACGGCTATCAAGAGAAGCAGTCCGTCACCTCGGGTGCTCCCGAGGCCGGGCCGACGCAATCAGGCAAGTCTATTCTGGATAATTTCGGACGTAACTTGACGGCTGCCGCGCGCGACAACCAGCTTGACCCGGTCATCGGCCGCAAGAAAGAGATCGAGCGTATTATGACGGTGCTCTCTAGGCGCACCAAAAACAATCCGGTGCTTATCGGCGAGCCGGGTGTGGGCAAGACCGCTGTTGTCGAGGGGCTGGCGCAGGCCATCGTTCGCGGTGACGTGCCGGAGACCCTGCACAACAAGCAGATTTACACTATCGACCTAGGCGCCATGGTCGCCGGGTCGCGTTACCGCGGCGACTTCGAAGAGCGTTTGAAGAAGGTGCTAAAAGAGGTTCAGACTCGCGGCGATGTGATGCTCTTCATAGACGAGATTCATACGCTGGTGGGCGCGGGTGCCGCTGAGGGCGCTATTGACGCGTCGTCCATTATGAAGCCGATGCTAGCCCGCGGGGAGTTGCAGACGATTGGCGCCACGACGCTGGACGAGTACCGCAAATACATTGAGAAGGACGCCGCCCTCGAACGCCGGTTCCAGCCGATTCAGGTTGCCGAGCCGTCAGTCGATCTCACCATCGAGATTCTCAAGGGTCTTCGCGATCGCTATGAGGCGCACCACAAGATCACCATTACCGATGGAGCGCTCACCGCTGCGGCTCAGCTGGCTGATCGCTACATCTCTGATCGATTTCTACCCGATAAGGCCATCGACTTGATTGACGAGGCCGGGGCGAGGTTGCGCATTCGCCGTATGACGGCTCCGCCGGACTTGCGCGATATCGACGATAGAATTGCAGCCGTCCGCCTGCAAAAAGAAGCCGCGATTGATGCCGAAGACTTTGAGTTGGCCGCCAATTTGCGCGACAGCGAACTCACCTTGCTCAAAGAACGCGATGATCGTGAAGCTGAATGGAAAACTGGGGACGATACGATTCCGGCTGAAGTTGACGCGGATGCCATCGCTGAGATGCTCTCTGACACCACCGGTATCCCGGTGGTCAAGCTCACCGAAGCCGAGTCTTCCCGACTGTTGAAAATGGAAGAAGAGATCGCCAAACGCTACGTTGGCCAGGACGATGCGGTGAAGGCGCTTTCGCGTTCGATTCGCCGTACCCGCGCCGGGCTGAAAGACCCGCGTCGTCCAAGCGGTTCATTTATCTTCGCCGGGCCGTCCGGCGTGGGTAAGACAGAACTCACCAAAGCTCTCACCGAGTTCCTTTTTGGAGACGAGGATGCCCTGATCACCCTGGATATGAGCGAGTATTCCGAGAAGCACACAGCATCGCGGCTCTTCGGTTCGCCTCCTGGTTTCGTGGGTTACGAAGAGGGTGGCCAACTCACCGAAAAGGTGCGGCGCAAGCCGTTCTCGGTGGTGCTCTTCGACGAGATTGAGAAGGCCCACCCGGATATCTTCAACTCGTTGCTGCAGATTCTTGACGAAGGACGTCTAACGGATGCCCAAGGCCGGGTGGTTGACTTCAAGAACACCGTTATCGTGATGACGACTAACTTGGGAGCCCGGGAGATCACCCAGTCGGTGAATTTGGGCTTTAGCCAAGCTGGCAATACCGACGCCAACTACGAGTCGATGAAGGCCAAAGTCACCGAGGAGCTGAAAAAGAACTTCCGCCCCGAGTTTTTGAACCGCGTGGACGAGATCATCGTCTTCCACCAGCTCACGCATGAGGATATTTTGCGTATCGTTGATCTGATGGTGGCTCAGCTAGAGCAGCGCCTCGCTGATCGCGACATGGGTGTCGAGCTCACTGAGGCGGCCAAGGAGTCGCTGGCCAAGCGCGGCTTTGATCCGGCGATGGGCGCCCGTCCGCTGCGTCGGACGATTCAGCGTGATATCGAGGACATCTTGGCTGAGAAGATCCTTTTCGGGGATGTCAAGCCTGGTGAGATCGTCTTGATTGACGTGGCTGAAGAAGGTGCTGAAACGGCGTTCACTTTCACGGGTGTGCCCAAGCCGCTGCCCGAGTTCTCCACTGCCAGCCTGGGCATCGCTGAGAACGGGCTCTAGGCCAACTCCCACGAAGCTCCCGCATATCGCGCGGGAGCTTCGTCGTAGCTGGCGGATTGCCCAAAGGCAACCTCCCCGATTGCGGCGAAACGAATCGATAAGGTGGCGGTATGTGCGGAATCATTGGTTATGTCGGCCCTCGGGATGCCCGGGATGTCTGTGTTCGCGGGTTAAAGCGGATGGAGTACCGC